>NZ_CP102772.1:4772500-5040000 GCF_026020075.1 Bosea sp. NBC_00550 | reverse complement strand
TACGATGGATCCCGGATCTCCGCTTCGCTGCGTCCGGGATGACGGCGGAGGTTGATCTCCGCCATGCGTGGAGCCGATCATGGAAATCGAAGAATTCAATTTTGACGGAAGGCGCAGCGACGATAGTTTGCCGCGCAACGGGACATCAGGAGCCCGAGACCGGAGACGCATGAGATGCCCAGGCTGAGATCCGCCACGTCCACCCATGGCCGCAACATGGCCGGCGCCCGCGGCCTTTGGCGCGCCACAGGCATGAAGGACGGCGATTTCGGCAAGCCTATCATCGCGGTGGTGAACTCCTTCACCCAATTCGTGCCGGGCCACGTCCATCTCCAGGATCTCGGCCAGCTCGTCGCGCGCGAGATCGAGAAGGCCGGCGGCGTCGCCAAGGAGTTCAACACGATCGCGGTCGATGACGGCATCGCCATGGGCCATGACGGCATGCTCTACAGCCTCCCCTCGCGCGAACTGATCGCCGACAGCGTCGAATACATGGTCAACGCCCATTGCGCCGACGCGATGGTCTGTATCTCCAACTGCGACAAGATCACGCCCGGCATGCTGATGGCCTCGATGCGCCTGAACATCCCGACCGTCTTCGTCTCGGGCGGGCCGATGGAGGCCGGCAAGTTCATTGCCGAGGGCGTGCTGAAGAAGGTCGATCTCGTCGATGCGATGATCGCGGCAGCCGACGACAAATATACCGATGCCGAGGTCGACGTGATCGAGCGCTCGGCCTGCCCCACCTGCGGCTCCTGCTCGGGCATGTTCACCGCCAATTCGATGAACTGCCTGACCGAGGCGCTCGGCCTCGCGCTGCCCGGCAACGGCTCGACGCTCGCCACCCATGCCGACCGCAAGCGCCTCTTCGTCGAGGCCGGCCATCTGATCGTCGATATCGCCCGCCGTTATTACGACCAGGACGACGAGAGCGTGCTGCCGCGCAATGTCGGCTCGTTCAAGGCGTTCGAGAACGCGATGACGCTCGACATCGCCATGGGCGGCTCGACCAATACGGTGCTGCACCTGCTGGCGGCGGCGCATGAGGCCGAGATCGACTTCACCATGGCCGATATCGACCGGCTGTCTCGGCGCGTGCCCGTGCTGTGCAAGGTCGCTCCGGCCGTCGCCAACGTGCATATGGAAGACGTGCACCGGGCAGGCGGCATCATGGCGATCCTCGGCGAGCTCGACCGCGCCGGACTGATCGACACCTCGCTGCCGACCGTCCACAGCACGACGATGGCCGATGCGCTGGCGCGCTGGGACATCACGCAGACCCAGAGCGAGGCGGTTCGCTCCTTCTACAGCGCGGCGCCGGGCGGCGTGCCGACGCAGACCGCCTTCAGCCAGGACCGGCGCTTCGAGGAGCTCGACACCGACCGCGAGGCCGGCGTGATCCGCAATCTCGAGCACGCCTATTCCAGGGATGGCGGGCTCGCCGTGCTCTTCGGCAACATCGCGCTCGACGGCTGCATCGTGAAGACGGCAGGCGTCGATGCCTCCATCCTGAAATTCTCGGGCCCGGCCGTGATCTTCGAAAGCCAGGATGCGGCGGTCGAGGGCATTCTCAACCGCAAGGTCAACCCCGGCGATATCGTGCTGATCCGCTACGAGGGACCGCGCGGCGGGCCGGGCATGCAGGAAATGCTCTATCCGACGAGCTATCTGAAGTCGAAGGGGCTCGGAAAGGCCTGCGCGCTGATCACCGACGGGCGTTTCTCAGGCGGCTCGTCCGGCCTCTCCATCGGCCATGTCTCGCCGGAAGCGGCGGAAGGCGGCGCGATCGGCCTCGTCGAGAGCGGCGACATCATCGCGATCGACATCCCCAGCCGCAGCATCTCGCTTGAAGTTTCCGACGAGGAGCTGGCGCGTCGCCGCGCCGCGATGGAAGCCAAGGGCAAGGATGCCTGGAAGCCTGCCGCGCCGCGCAAGCGCAAGGTCTCGACCGCGCTCAAGGCCTACGCCGCGACGACGACGAGCGCCGCCAGGGGCGCGGTGCGCATGATCGATTGAGTGTTCCAAGGTCGATCGGCCGGCACAAGCGGCCGATCGACCGTTCATAGAGATCGAATTTCCAAGTCAGCGCCTCGCCGGAGCCAATTCTGCTTTTTGGCATCGCGAGGCGCCCGCGCCGTCAGAATGGCATTGCCCGGGACACACCCTCCCGCCTATTGATCTGCCGAAGATTTGAGCAAATCCGGCTGTCCGCGATGAATACCCAGGCAATCGAACCCCAAGCGACAAAGCGCTGGCGCATGCGGCTGTTTGCACCGATCCTCGCTGGTGCGACCTGGCGCGACCGGCTCGTCGCCTGCTTGGGCGCATTGATCGGCGTCGGCGCGACCGGGCTGATCTGCAGCCTCCTTCTCGGCAACGATCCTCACCTGCCTCTGCTCGTCGCGCCCATGGGCGCCTCGGCCCTGCTCCTCTTCGCCATTCCATCAAGCCCGCTCGCGCAGCCCTGGTCGATCATCGGCGGCAACACCGTCTCGGCGCTCGTCGGTTTGCTGGTCGGCCGCTATATCCCCGAGCCGGCCGTCGCCGCTGGCGTCGCCGTCGCGCTGGCGATCGCGGGCATGTCGCTGCTGCGCTGCCTGCACCCGCCGGGCGGAGCCGCAGCGCTGACGGCCGCGCTGGGCGGGCCGATCGTCGGCGCTTATGGTCTCGGCTTCGCCTTCGTTCCGGTCGGGCTGAATGCGGTCGTACTCACCCTGCTCGGCATCCTGTTCCATCGCTTTTCGAGCCACAGCTACCCGCACCGGTCTCCGGTCGCGGTCAATCCGCATGGCACCAGGGACCTTCCACCGGGTAATCGCGTCGGTTTCAACGAGGCGGACATCGACGCCGCCCTCGATGATCTCGGCGAGACCTTCGACATCGATCGCGAGGATCTCGACCGGCTGCTCCGGCGCGTCGAGATGCATGCGCTTTCCCGGTTCCGCGGCCTGCCGCGCTGCTCCGACATCATGTCCCGCGACATCGTCCGCATCGACCAACACGGAGAGATCGAGACGGCTCGGGCGCTGCTGCTCGAACATGGCATCCGCACGCTGCCGGTCGTCGACCGCCACAATCGCCTGCTCGGCACGGTCGGGTTGCGGGAGCTGACACGAGCGGGCCTGCGCGTCGGCGACGTGATGGCAGCCGCTTATACGGCGCGGCCGGATGCTCCATCCGTGGACCTGATAGCGCCGCTGACGGATGGCCGCCGCCATGCGGTCGTCATCGTCGACGAGGCGGAGCAGCTCCTCGGCCTCGTGACCCAGAGCGATCTCCTCGCAATGCTGCTCAAGCCGCTGCGGCAGGACGCTGCCTGATCAGACAAGCGGTACCGCAAAAAACAGGTCCCCCTTTTCCCCGTCCTGTTCTAGCCTCACGCCAGGATCGGTACGGAGAAACCCGAATGCGGGCCGCAATGGTCGCCCTGACCTGCCTTTTGTCATTCCCGGCTGGCGCTGCCGGCCCGTTCGGCAAGATCGTCGTCGGCAACTGGTCGGGCGGCACCTTCACCAACGACCAGACGGGCGCCTTCTCGCATTGCGCCGTCAGCGCCCACTACAAGAGCGGCGTGACGATGCTGACCTCGGTGACGTCGCAGTTCTCCTGGCTGCTCGGCTTCTCGAAGCCGGAATGGAAGCTCAGGACCGGCGAGACGCTCAGCCTCCGGCTCGTCTTCGACCGCAGCTCGACCATCGATGTCACAGCCAACATCAAGTCTCCGACGCTGGTCACCATCGCGATGCCGGCTCAGTCCGCCCTGATCAACGCCTTCCGGCAGGGGCGCTATCTCGAGCTGGTCGCGAACGATGCCCGTTTCACCTTCGCGCTGACCTCGACCGGCGAGATGCTGCCGGCGCTGGTCGAATGCGTGAAGCAGAGCGCCAATGTGCGCGGACCGACGGCGCCCGGCGCGCCCAATCAGGCACAGCCACGCGAGGCGACCGAGGCGGAACGCACGGCACGGGCCGAGAAGAAGGCGCTGCTGGAGAAGACCCGCGACCTGATCCGCAGCAAGATGCTGGCCTGCATCGGGCGTGAAGGCGCGCCGATGCTTCTGACCGACGAGAAGGCGGAGGTCGTCGCCAAGGCGGCCATGCTGTTCTGCAAGAGCGATGTCGACGCGCTGACAAACGCCACGATCGAGCTGATCGAGACAGAGGAAGGCCGCCCCGCCAATCGCGGCGCTATCCGCGATGCCGCCGAGAGACGCGTTCAGGAGGTGGTGACGGCGCATGTCATCCGCACGCGCGGCGAGATGATCGGCAAGGGGCAGCAGCGGCCCGACAATCCGCCACCGGCGCGGCCGTCCGACCCCGCCTCGCGCCCGTCGCAGATGCTCTGAAACGAAAAACGCCGCGCCTCGCGGCGCAGCGTTTTATGAACGATGGGGGCCTGTCAGGTTTTGGAGGAACCGCGGGTCATCCCGGCCGGAGCAAAGCGGAGAGCCGGGGATGACGCCTTGTTCTGCAAAATCAGCAAGCTCTCGAACGCGCCTCAGCTCTTGAGCTTGGTGTTGCACTGGCTCCAGTAGCCGCCGCCCTTCTCGATCCATTTGAGCTCGCCATTGGCGTTGGCCGCCTTGTTGGCGTTGTACTGGTCGACACAGGTCTTGAGGCGCGCCTTGCCGGCCGTCTCGCTCGAATATTTCTGCGAAACCGCTTTCGGGAAGACAGCGGCCTTCGCCTTGCCGGCCGGCATCGCGGCGGGCTTGGCGGCTGGAGCGGCAGCCGCCGCGGAAGCGGCAGGCTTCGCCGGCTCGGCCGGCATGGCAGCCGCAGCCTCGTCATCGGCGGCATCGTCGTCGCCGCACTGGGCCTTGCGGAAATCGTTCCACTTCTGGCCCTTGAGCGTATTGGCCTTCTTGGCGTCCTGATACTTGACGCCGCACTCCTTCATCGTCAGCGCCGAGGCGGGAGTCACAGCGAAAGAGGCCAGGGCGAAGGCCGAGGCGGATGCGAGAATGAATGTCCTGAACATGACGTTCTCCATGGCAAAGCGTGCTGCCGCCGGATGGCATGCCACTCCGATTTGCGCCCCGAAGCAAGTCCTTTCCGGCGCGCGGATAACCCCTCCGCGGGCAAGATGTTCCTTTTCGGGCAGGCCCTTGCTGGCGCGCTCGAATGAAGTCTGGGCGCCCTCCCGCGCGCCCCTTGCCGGAGCCCCGCGTTTCCCTGCTATATGACGGCCCGCCGAACGACCCGGAGACGATATGGCACGGCCGTCAGACGCCGCGAAGGACCGCGAACTCATCCGGATTCTCACCGAGAATGCGCGGCTGCCGCTGTCGGACATCGCCAAGTCGCTCGGCGTCTCGCGGGCGACGGTGCAAGGCCGCCTCGCCCGGCTCGAACGCGACGGGGTGATCGCCGGCTACACCACGATCCTCGGCAAGGCGAGCCGCCCGGTCACGACGATCTCCGCCCTCATCCTGATCGAGCTGGAGGTCAGGCAGCAGGGCAGCGTGGTCGCGGCGCTGAAGAAGCGGCCGGAAATCGTGCAATGCCACACGCTGAGCGGCCATTTCGATCTCTCGGTCAAGATCGAGTGCGAGACGGCGAGCGACCTCGACACGATGATCGACTGGATCGCCGAGATGGAGGGCGTCAGGCGGACGACCTCCTCCGTGATTCTGGCGCGGAAATTCGAGCGCTGACCACCTCCGCGCCGATGTCTCGGGCAAGCGCCGTTCGTTTCGCATCGATTTAGGCCATATCCCTGCGGATCGCACGCAAATAGGTGCACGCGTCGGCGATCCGTCCGTTAAAGCGAGCGTCACATGAAGCGATGATCGGCTGGAGGGAGGTGGACCGCCTGCCCGACCCGTCAGGAGATCGCGACATGACCATCCAGAAGCGCATTGCCGTGCTCGGCGCCGGCCAGATCGGCGTCATCATCGCCGGCATGCTGTCCGAGCAGGGCCATGAGGTTACGCTGGCCGATGCCGCGCGGGCGCAGCTCAAGCACGCTGCCGGCGCCCGCTTCGCCACCGCCACCGTCGACGCTTCCGATCTCGACGCGCTGCGGGCATTCCTCAAGGATCGTGACATCGTCGTCAGCGCCTGCCCCTATTTCCTCAACAAGGGCATCGCCAAGGTCGCGGCCGAGACCAAAACCCATTATTTCGACCTGACCGAGGACGTCGCCACCACCTCTTACATCAAGGATCTCGGCGAGACCGCCGATGTCGCGCTGGTGCCGCAATGCGGGCTGGCGCCGGGCTTCATCTGCATCCTCGGGGCCGACATGGCGGCGCGCTTCGAGAACGTCCGCACCATCAAGATGCGCGTCGGCGCCCTGCCGCTCTACCCGACCAATGCGCTGCGCTACAACGTGACCTGGTCGGTCGACGGGCTGATCAACGAATACTGCAACCCCTGCGAGATCGTCTTCGACGGACAGCCAACGCTGGTTCCCGCGCTCGAAGGCATCGAGAGCGTGATGATCGACGGCGTCGCCTACGAGGCCTTCAACACCTCGGGCGGATTGGGCACGCTCACCGAGACGCTGGCCGGCAAGGTCCGCAACATGAGCTACAAGACACTGCGCTATCCCGGCCATGCCGAGATCATGAAGCTGCTGCTGCGCGACCTCGAACTCGCCGATGACCGCGAGACGCTGCGCCGCATCCTCAGCCACTCCGCGCCGTTTACCCGCAAGGACGTCGTCGTGATCTTCGTGACCGGCGTCGGCGAGCGCCGCGGCCGCCTCGAGGAGGAGAGCGTCGTGCTGCGCTATGACGGCAATGACGAGCTCGGCGCGATCCAGCTCACCACCGCCGCCGGCTGCGTCGCCATGGTCGAGCTGTTCCTCGCCGGCAAGCTGCCGGCCAAGGGCTTCGTGCGTCAGGAGGATGCGGTCCTTGCCGATTTCCTGGCGACCAAGGCCGGCTCGCGCCTGCTGCGGGAAGCCCGCGGCGTCGATGCGGCGGGCCTGGCACCGACCGTCGCGATCAAGAGCGCCGCCTGACAGCCGGCTCTCTTCCTTGAGAGCATGTTGATCTTACGTAGAAACGCGCCGTCATCCCGGGCTTGACCCGGGATCCAGCGTAGGATGCCGTGCCCTCCGATGGATTCCGGATCGGCGCCGCTTCGCGGCTTGTCCGGAATGACGCGTGTTCCCGTAAAAACGAAACAAGCTCCAACAGTCAGGCTCTGCCGGTTAGAGCCTGACGCCCAGGCCGCGCAATTCGCTGCGCAGGTCGATGGGTTCGACGAAGTGCACGGCCTGCATGCCGACATCGCGGGCCGCCACGATATTCTTCTCGCTGTCGTCGACGAAGATGCAGTCGCCGGCGTTCAGGCCGTAGCGGCCGAACAGCACCTCGTAGATCGCGGGATCGGGCTTGAGGAGCTGCTCATGCGCCGAGACGACGACGCCGTCGAAGCTCTGCAGGAACGGGAAGCGGATCAGGCATTCGGCCCATTTCTCGCGCGAGAAATTGGTGATGGCGTAGACGCTGTCGCCCCGCGCCTTCAGCTCCTCCAGCACCGCGACGCTGCCGGTGATGACCTCGGGGATGCTGTCATGCCAGCGCTCGTCATAGGCCTTGATCTCGCGCTCCCATTCCGGATGTTCAGCGACCAGCGAGGCCACCGCCTCCTCCCAGGAGCGGCCGCGGTCCTGCTCGATGTTCCAGGCCATGGTGCAGACGTTCTGCATGAACCAGTCGAGCCGCTCCGGATCAGGGATCAGCGCGCGGTAGATCAGCCGCGCATCCCAGCGCAGCAGGACATTGCCGACATCGAAGACGACGGTGGGATTGCTGGAAGCCATCGTGAAATCCGCTCGAAAAGGGGCGGCAGGACAACTCATTCACGCGCTTGTGTCCAGATGTGCAGGACAGGGACCGACCCCATCGTTTATGCGGAGACATGAGCTCTCGCACAGGAAAAACGCCCGCAAAGGCGTGGCTGCCATGGACCGACCGCCAGGGCCGCTTCTCGGGCCTGCGGGCAGCGACTTTCGCGCTGCTGTTCGTGCCGGCTCTGATGCTGCTCTACGCGGCCTGGATGCATCAGCTGGGGTCGAAGCCCTGGACGCAGGCGATCCACCAGACCGGGACCTGGACGGTCCGGCTGCTCGTCATCACGCTCGCCGTCTCGCCCTTCCGGCGGCTGTTCGACTGGGGCAAGTTGATCGGCATCCGCCGCATGCTCGGCCTCGGCGTGATGGCCTACGCGCTCGGGCATCTCAGCCTCTACTGCATCGACATGGCGTTCGACGGGGGCTTGATCGTCTCCGAGATCGTCAAGCGTTTCTACCTGACCATCGGCTTCGTCGCGCTGCTCGGCCTGTGCGCGCTGGGCGCAACCTCGACCGACGGCATGATCCGCAGGCTCGGCAAGAACTGGCAACGCCTGCACAACCTGATCTATCCGATCGCGATGCTGGCCCTGCTGCATTTCGCGCTGCAATCCAAGATCGACGTGACCGAACCTGTCCTGATGAGTGGCCTCTTCGTCCTGCTCATGCTCTATCGTGGCCTTTACCTCTGGAAGCTGCCCATCTCGGCCCCGATGCTGGCGGGAACGGCAATCCTTGCCGGCCTCATCACCGCCTGCCTGGAGGCTGCGTGGTATGCGCTGACTTCCGGCGTCTCGGCCTGGCTCGTCTTCCAGGCCAATGCCGATATCCTGATCTACCAGGATTATGTCTCGATCCGGCCCGCGCACTGGGTCGTGCTGGCCGGGCTTCTGGTCGTGGTCGGCCAGGCCCTGCGCGCACGCAAGCCCCGCCCGCCCAGGCAGGCGCGCCAGCCGGCTGCGGCGTGAGAAAAACTTTCCATGTTTCGACATCTTCCAGATGGAAAGGGTTTTCCCCTCTCGCCCTCATGTTTTAACCCTATGGGATGCCTGACGATCCTCACGCCCAGCCCACGGCCGATGTCGTAGAAGCCGAGCTCGCCTCGGAGGGCATCGGGTCCGCGGATACCCGGGTGTCGCCCTTCGTCCCGCTGCAGCAACCGATCTTCCGTGCCGTCTGGTTCGCGAGCCTCGCCTCGAATTTCGGCGGTCTGATCCAGGCTGTCGGCGCCTCCTGGATGATGGCCTCGATCTCGCCCTCGGCCGAGATGGTGGCGCTGGTTCAATCCTCGACCACCTTGCCGGTGATGCTGTTCTCGCTGGCGGCCGGCGCGATCTCAGACAATTACGACCGTCGCAAGATCCTGCTGACCGCCCAGGTCTTCATGCTGCTGGTCTCCATCGCGCTGGCGATCGTCGCCTGGTTCGGTCTGATCTCACCCTGGCTGCTGCTGACCTTCACCTTCCTGATCGGTTGCGGCACGGCGCTCAACAACCCGGCCTGGCAATCCTCGGTCGGGGACATGGTGCCACGCCGCGACGTGCCGGCGGCGGTGACGCTCAACAGCGTCGCCTTCAACATCGCCCGCAGCGTCGGGCCGGCGATCGGCGGCGCCATCGTCGCGGCAGCCGGCGCGGTGGCCGCCTTCGCCATCAATGCCGTGAGCTATATCCCGTTGCTCGTCGTGCTCGCGCGATGGGAGCCACCCAAGGTCGAGCGCCTGCTGCCGCGCGAAACGCTGCTCATCGCGATGGGTGCCGGCGTGCGCTATGTCGCGATGTCGCCCAACATCCGCGCCGTCATCCTGCGCGCCTTCGTTTACGGTTTCGGCGCCATCGTCGGGCTGGCGCTGCTGCCGCTGATCGCGCGCGATCTGGTGCGCGGCGGCCCCCTGACCTATGGCGTGCTGCTCGGCGCCTTCGGTGCCGGCGCGGTCGGCGGGGCCTTCATGAGCGCCCGGCTCAGGCGCGCGATGAGCACGGAAACCCTGGTTCGCTCCACCTTCGCCGCCTATGCCATCGGCGTCATCGTCATCGCGCTGAGCAAGACCATCTGGCTGGCGATGATGGGCCTGTGCGTCTGCGGCGCCTGCTGGGTGCTGGCACTCTCGACCTTCAACGCCACGGTGCAGCTCTCCGCCCCGCGCTGGGTCGTCGGGCGGGCGCTCGCGACCTACCAGATGGCGGCGTTCGGCGGCATGGCGATGGGGAGCTGGGCCTGGGGCCGCTCGGCGCAGCATTTCGGCGTGGAAAAGGCCCTGCTGATCTCGGCGGTCACGCTGCTCTTCGGGGCGGCGCTCGGGCTGCGCTACCGGCTGCCGCCGCTGGAGGCCCTCAACCTCGACCCGCTCAGCCGCTGGCGCGAGCCGAAGGTCGCGGTCGATATCGAACCGCGCTCCGGACCGGTGATCGTCACCGTCGAGTATATCATCAAGCCGGAGGACATCGTCGCCTTCCTGAACGTGATGGCGGAACGGCGCCGCATCCGGCGCCGCGACGGCGCCCGGCACTGGGCGCTGCTGCGCGACCTGACCGATTCGACGCTCTGGTTCGAGCGTTACGACAGCCCGACCTGGGTCGAGTATGTCCGGCAGAACCAGCGCGTCACCCAGGCCGATGCCGAGATCGGCGAGCGGGTCCGCGCGCTGCACAGCGGCCCGAACCCGCCGGTGGTCCATCGCATGATCGAGCGGCAGACGACCTCGCTGCCGCAATCGCCGGCCAGATCTCCGACGCTCGCCGACTCGCTCGCCGACTCCTCGCGGCCGGCCTGACCCTCAAAGGCTCAGCCGACGATCCAGAGGCCGGCGAGCCCGAGCATCCCGACGATGATCCGCCACCAGGCGAAGGGCGCGAAGCCGCGCTTCGAGACGAAGTCGAGGAAGCTGCGCACCACGATCAGCGCCGAAAAGAAGGCCGCGACGAAGCCGACGACGATCAGGATGCCGTCGTCGAAGGTCAGGAATTTGTAGCTCTTCAGCAGGTCGTAGGCGAAGGCGCCCGCCATGGTCGGCATGGCGAGGAAGAAGGAGAACTCGGCGGCTGCGCGCTTGCTGGCACCGAGCAGCATGGCGCCGACGATGGTCGAGCCCGAGCGCGAGACGCCGGGGACCATGGCGAGGCACTGGATCAGCCCGATCTTGAAGTACATCGGCAGCGGGAAAGCGGTGGCGTCGGTGTGCTTCTCCTGCAGCTCGAGTTCGTCGACGACGAGCAGGATAAGGCCGCCGGCGATCAGCGTGCAGCAGACGATGAAGGGGTTGAACAGCACGGTCTTGATGAAGCCGTGTAGAATGGCGCCGATGACCGCCGCTGGCAGGAAGGCGATCAGCACGCCGATGACGAAGCGCCGTGCCGAGGGATCGCTCGGCAGCCTGAGCGCGATGTCGAGCAGGCGGCGGAAATAGACCAGCAGGATCGCCAGGATCGCGCCGAGCTGGACCAGGACCTCGAAGGTCTTGCCGTTCGATTCGAAGCCGAGGAAGTGGCCGAGCAGGAGCAGATGGCCCGTCGACGAGACCGGCAGGAACTCGGTCAAGCCCTCGACGATGCCGAGGACGAAAGCTTCGATCAGGTTCTGCATGGAGGAAGGCCCTCGTGCGACTTCGGAAGGCGCCGAGCGGGCGCGTAGAGACGTTCGACCGGCTTACGCCCAGCTCTTTGCAAATTGGTTACCACTTCGCGAAGCAGCCTATGCAAATTGCGGGCTTCCGCATCGCGGCGGGTTGTGGCGCTTTTCGGGCATGATTATAGCAGGCCCCCTGTCGCCTATCGGGCCTCTGCAAGCCCGGCGGCCCTGCTTCCGTCGCATTTTGCCTGCTTCACAGTCTTCATGAGTGCCATGGCGACCCTGTATCATTACCCGCTATGCCCGCATTCGCGTTTCATCCGTCTCGTTCTCGGTGAGTTCGGCATGGAGGCCGAGCTGGTCGAGGAACGCGTCTGGGAGCGCCGACGGGAATTCATCGAGCTCAATACGGCGGGCACCACCCCCGTCTTCCAGGAGCAGAACGGGCTGGCCGTGCCCGGCGCCGGGCCGATCTCGGAATATCTCGACGAGACGCGCGGGCTCGCGCTCGGCGACCGGCGCCTGCTGCCGGAGGGGCCGGGCGAGCGTGTCGAGGTGCGCCGCCTGCTCGACTGGTTCAACGTCAAGTTCCACGAGGAGATCACCGCCCCGCTCGTGCTGGAGAAGGTGATGAAGCGGTTCATGAGCCGCGACGAGGGCGGCGGTCCGCCGGAAATGAGCGCGATCCGCGCAGCGCGCGCGAATGTGCGCTATCATCTGCGCTATATCTCCTGGCTGGTAGCCAAGAGAAACTGGCTTGCGGGTGAGCAGCTGAGCTATGCCGATCTCGCGGCGGCGGCGCATCTGTCCTGCGTCGACTATCTCGGCGACGTGCCCTGGGAAGAGGATGAGGCGGCTCGCGCATGGTATGCGAGGATCAAGTCGAGACCGAGCTTCCGGTCGTTGCTGAGCGACCGGGTGCCGGGCATGGCTCCGAGCGCCCATTACGACAATCTGGACTTCTGAGCGGCGAAAAGCTCAAGCGCGCCGTCGCCCGGCGGGCTCGCGACGAAGGCTTCGCCCTGATGCGCGTGGCCGCCGCCGATGCGATCCCGCAGGCGCCGGAACGCCTCGAAGCCTGGCTCGCGAATGGCTATCAGGGCGAGATGTGCTGGATGGAGGATCGCCGCGACCAGCGCGCCGATCCGCGCCAGCTCTGGAGCGAAGTCCGCTCCGTCGTCATGCTCGGCATGAACTATGCCGGCGAGGGCGACCCGCTCGCCATGCTCGCCCATCCCGACAAGGCGGCGATCTCGCTCTATGCGCGCCGTCGTGACTATCACGATGTCATCAAGGGCAAGCTGAAGAGCGTGGCGGGGCTGCTCGCCGCGCGCGGCGGCGCCGACGTCAAGGTCTTCGTCGACACGGCACCGGTGATGGAAAAGCCGCTGGCACAGGCGGCCGGGCTCGGCTGGCAGGGCAAGCACACGGTGCTGGTCTCGCGCGAGCACGGTTCCTGGCTGCTGCTCGGCGCGATCTACACCACGGCGGAGTTGCCGGCCGACGCGGCAGAGCAGGACCATTGCGGCTCCTGCAGGCGCTGCCTCGACATCTGCCCGACCGATGCCTTCCCGGCGCCCTACCAGCTCGATGCGCGCCGCTGCATCGCCTATCTCACCATCGAACACGCGGGCCATATCGACGCGGATCTACGCGCCGGCATCGGCAACCGCGTCTTCGGCTGCGACGACTGCCTCGCCGTCTGTCCCTGGAACAAGTTCGCGCAGGCGGCGCAGGAGACGCGACTCGCCCTGAAGGAAGAGCTCGACGGGCTCGAGCTTGCGGCGCTCGCCCGCCTGGACGATGCGAGCTTCCGCACGCTCTTCGCGGGGACCCCGGTGAAGCGCACCGGCCGCGACCGCTTCCTGCGCAATGTCCTCATCGCGATCGGCAATAGCGGGCGGGCTGATCTGATCGACAGCGCCCTGCCCCATCTCGCCGAGCCCTCCCCGCTCGTCCGGGCCATGGCCGTATGGGCGCTGGGCCGGCTCGACCCGGAACGCGCCCGCCAGCACGCTGCCGCCGCGTTGCGCGACGAGAGCGATCCGCAGGTGCGCGCCGAATGGCACGCGCTCACGCCTGAAACGGAAGACGCCGCATGAACATCCTGATCCTCGGCCTCGGCTATTCGGCCGGCTTCTTCGCGCGCGCCGCGCTGGCGCGGGGATGGGAAGTCACCGGCACCGTCCGCTCGGCCGAGAAGGCGGCGGAGCTCAGCCGCGAGGGCATCCGAACACTGGTCTTCGGCGGCTTCGCCGTATCGTCGGCGCTGGGCAAGGCGGTGGCTGAGGCCGATGCGGTTCTGGTCTCCGTCCAGCCGGCCGAGGATGGCGACCCGGCGCTCGGGTCCTTGCGCGCCGCGCTCGCCGCGGCCCCGAACCTGCGCTGGATCGGCTATCTCTCCACGATCGGCGTCTATGGCGACCAGGGCGGCGCGTGGATCGACGAGGCCATGCCACCGGCTCCAACAAACGCCCGCACCCGCCAGCGCATCGCGATCGAGGACGCCTGGCTGGCGCTCGGGCGCGAGAGCGGCAAGCCGGTTCAGATCTTCCGCCTCTCCGGCATCTACGGGCCCGGCCGCAACGCCATCGCCAAGCTGCGCGAGGGCAAGGCGACGCGGCTGATCAAGCCCGGCCAGGTCTTCAACCGCATCCACGTCGACGATATCGCGGGGGTGCTGATGGCCTCGCTGGCGCAGCCGCGGGACGGCGCGATCTACAACGTCACCGATGACGAGCCGGGGCCGCCGCAGGATGTCATCACCTTCGCTGCGGAACTCACCGGGCTGGCGCCGCCGCCCGAAATCCCGTTCGAGCAGGCTGCACTTTCAGCGATGGCCGCGAGCTTCTACGGCGAGAGCAAGCGCGTCTCGAACGCATTGGTGAAGCGGGAACTAGGCTACGACTTCCGCTACCCGACCTATCGCGAGGCGCTTCGCACCATGGCCGCAGCCGGCGAATGAGGCCGCTCAGGCGGCGTGACGCGAAGTCTCGCCGCCATAGTACTCGGCATAGCGCTTGTCGATCGCGGAAACCGGCAGCACGACGAGCACGTCGGTGGTCCCGAACTGGCGGTCGATGACCGCGCCGGTGCCGAAACGCGCGCCAATCCGGAGATAGCCCTTGATCAACGGCGGAAGCTGCTTGAGCGCGAGCTTGGCGTCGATCATCTCCGGTGACAGGCGGTCCATGCCGACATAGTGCTCGGCGCGCGCGATCGCAGCCCAGTCGCCTTCCGAGCGGGCCTGATGGTGCAGGAAGCTCAGCGGCAACGCCAGCGCCTCGGGATCGGTGCCGTCGAAGGAGGCGCAGCCGAACATCGCATCGATGCGATGATGCTGGAGATAGGCCCAGATACCGGACCAGAGCAGCTCCACCGTCCGCTTGGTACGGTAGGGCTTCAGCACGCAGGAGCGGCCGAGTTCGAGGAAACGCTGGCCCCGATGGCGCGCCAGCATCGGCGCGAGATCGAACTCGCCCTGGGTGTAGAATCCGCCAAGCCGCTCGGCCGCACTCTGGCGCATCAGCCTGTAGGTGCCGACGACTTTGGGCTTGATGCCGCCGAAGCGACCGCGCGCGGCGTGGTCGATGACGAGGAGATGGTCGCAGGCCTTGTCGAAGCGATCGGCGTCGCGGCGGAACATGCGCGAGACGACATCGGGCTTGGCCGACATTTCCTGATAGAAGACACGGTAGCGCAGGCGCTGCGCCCGCCAGATCTCGCGGGGGCCGCGCGCCAGGCGCACTTCGAGCGAGCCGAGCCGGCCGAGCGTACCCGAAAGCGGCGGCGCCTCGCCCGGCTCTCCGCCGAAGCGGCGCCTCTTTCCGCCGGTGATCAGCATCAGCGGAGCGAATCGCGAGAACCGATTGCCGGCTGACAACCGTGAAGGCAGCGCGTTCTTGCTCTCAGAAACGTGCAGTGCCATCGCGCATCTCGTCCCTCAGCCGCGTTCGGCCTTGAGGTAGGCTTGCTCCGAGCATCTTACAACTTCGCGACAAAACTGCGTCGAAG
Source organism: Bosea sp. NBC_00550 (assembly GCF_026020075.1). NCBI lineage: Bacteria > Pseudomonadati > Pseudomonadota > Alphaproteobacteria > Hyphomicrobiales > Alloboseaceae > Allobosea > Allobosea sp. NBC_00550. The sequence continues at coordinate 5,024,613 of NZ_CP102772.1, read as the reverse complement.
CGATGACGGAGATCAAGCCGAGAGGCTACCGGCCAAGGGCTGGGACAATCTTTCCAGCCAGCGCAGCAGGGCGGCGCGCTCCAGCGGCTTGGCGAGGCAATCGTCCATGCCCGCGGCCAAGGTGGCTTCCCGATCGGCATCGGCGACATTGGCGGTCACCGCGACGAGCGGCAACGCGCCGGCTCGGCCAAGCCGGCGTTCGAGCGCTCGAATCGCGCGGGCGCAATCGAGACCGGTCATGACCGGCATGCGCACATCGAGCAGGGCGAGAGCGAGGGCCGGAGCCGTCCCGGCGAAGCTCGCCTCGACGCGCTGCAGCGCCTCGCGCCCGTCGCGGGCCCAGAAAGCGGTGCAGCCGAAGCGCTCGAGCGTCCTGACCACGAGCAGCGCGTTGATCTCGTTGTCCTCGGCAACGAGCACGGTGAGCCCGGCTCCGGGCAGCCGACTCGCGGCTGGGTGAGCGCTCGCGGCCTCAGTCCGCGCCGGCAAGGCGTGCGGAAAGCCGGCTCCAAGCCGTTCATAGAGCGAGCGAGCGCGCACGGGCTTGATCAGGAAGCCCGAGAACCCTGCCGCCTGCGGCGCCCCGAACTGCCGCCGTTCCAGGGGCGACAGCAGAATCAGGCAATCGCGAATTCCCGCTGCCTGAACGGCCGCCGCGAGATCCTTCGCTGGCGCATCTCCGAGCGCATGGTCGATCAGCACGGCCGTCGGCGGCGTCTCGCCGATCAGCTTCACGCGCGCAGCCTCGAAGGTCGTGGCGATCGAGACCACGGCCCCTGTCGCCCGGATCGTTTCCGCCAGGAAACGCACAGCAAAGGGAGCGGGCGAGACCAGCAGGACGTGCTGATGCGGCCAGTACGGGATGACGGGACGCGCAGCGTCCGCAGCGACCGCAAGCGGGAGCGTGAGGCGGAAGACCGCCCCCTCGCCCAGCCGGCTTTCGGCCCTGACCTCGCCCGCCATCAGGCCGACGAGGCGCCTGACGATGGCAAGGCCGAGGCCGGTTCCCGACTGCCTTATGCCGGAACCATGCTCCAGCTGCTCGAACTCGCCGAAGATGGCGTCGAGCCGGTCGGCGGGAATGCCGGGCCCGGTATCGGCGACGACGATCTCGATGCCTTCGCCCACTTGCCGAAGACTCAGGCCGACGCCACCCGCTTCCGTGAACTTCACCGCATTGCCGACCAGGTTGAGCAGAATCTGGCGCAGGCGGTCGCGGTCGCCAACGAGGCGCGTCGGCAGGTCGGGTGCAATATGGGCGGCGAGCTCGATGCCCTTTGCCTGCGCGCGCGGGGCCATGAGTTCCGCCACCGTCTCGACCAGCTGGACGACTTCGAAGGGCTCCTCGACCAGCTCGAGCTTGCCAGCCTCGACCTTGGCGAAATCGAGGATATCGTCGACCAAAGCGAGCAAGGCCTCGCCGGACGTCCGCAGCGCCTCGATATAAGTCGCCTGCTCGGGATCCGGGCCGGTATCCGAGAGGAGATCGGCCATGCCGAGAATGCCATTGAGCGGCGTGCGGAATTCATGGCTGACGGTGGCGAGGAAGCGCGATTTCGCCTCGCTCGCCGCCTCTGCCCGGGCGTGCGCATCGACGATCGCGTCCTCGCTTGCGATCCGGGCCGAGATATCGCGGCCTACACGCTGGATGAGCGTGCGACCGTCGCCTCCCGGAACCACCGTCTCGATCCAGGAGATCCAGCGTTCGCCCTCATAGGTCGCGAGGCATTCGTCGAAGCTGCGCGCGCCGCCGTCCAGCAACTGCACCGGCCGGTTGGCGAGCTGCGGCAGCTGCATCTTGCTGCCGACGAGATCGGTCTCGCTCGCACCGAACAACACCGCATAGGCGCGGTTGGCATAGACGATGCGGGCGCCATCGCGTCTGACGATGAGATCGCCCTGTGCCTCGATCAGGCTGCGGTAGCGCTCCTCGCTATCGGCGAGGCTCCAGAGCCGGTCGTTGAGATCCTCGGTATCGCGAACCAAACCGGCGACCTGCCAGCGCAGCCGCCCGCGCTGCAACAAAAGCCGCGCGACCAGCGCGCATAAAGCGAGCGCCGCACCTCCGAGGATGAGCCATGACCAGAGCGAAGAAGCCATGCTCTTCGATCTAGCGGCCTTCCCTTGAAAAATGCGCCCGGGAACGGCTTAGATTCGCTTGTCCGCCTTAGGCGTCGATTAACCCAACCGATCAAGCCGCCTGAACGAGCTGCTCCCCACGCGAGCGATAGGACAGCGCCTCCGCCAGATGCAGGCGCCCGACCTTGGCCTCGCCATCGAGATCGGCAAGCGTGCGGGCGACCTTGAGAACACGGTGATAGGCCCGCGCCGTCAGGCGCATCGCCTCGGCCGCATCGCGCAGCAAGGCGAGGCCGGCATTGTCGGGCCGCGCGATCTCCTCCAACACCGGCACGGGGCAGGCCGCGTTGGTGGTGACATGACCAAGGCCGCGCTGGGCCAGGCCCAGCGCCTCGAAGCGCGCGACCTGGAGCCGGCGCGCCGCCGCGACCCTTGCCGCCACCGTGGCCGAATCCTCCCCGGTCGCAGGCAGGATGAGATCGGCGGCCGTGACGGCGGGGAGGTCGATCGCGAGGTCGATCCGGTCGAGCAGCGGGCCGGACAGCCTGGCCTGATACTGTGCCATGCAGCGCTCGTTCGGCTGGCGCCGGCAGGCGAAGCCGGGCTCCGTCGCCTTGCCGCAGCGGCACGGATTCATCGCCGCCACCAGCTGGAAGCGCGCAGGATAGGAGGCGCGATGGTTGGCGCGGGAGATCAGGACATCGCCGGTCTCCATCGGCTGGCGCAGCGCGTCCAGAACCTGGGGCTGGAACTCCGGCAATTCGTCGAGGAAGAGCACGCCATGATGCGCCAGCGACACCTCTCCGGGCCTGGCATGCAGACCGCCGCCGACGAGCGCCGCCATCGAGGCCGAATGGTGCGGCGCCCGAAAGGGGCGGCGATCGGTGAGCGCTCCCTCGGCGAGATGGCCGGCAACCGAGAGCACCATCGAGACCTCGAGCAGCTCGCGCGGCGAAAGCGGCGGCAGGATCGAGGGCAGCCGGCTCGCCAGCATCGATTTACCGGCGCCGGGAGGACCGTTCATCACGAGGTTATGTCCGCCCGCCGCCGCGATCTCCAGCGCGCGGCGAGCACTCTCCTGTCCCTTGATATCGGCGAGATCGGGCAGGAGGCCGCCCTGGCGGGCGACGGCAGGTTCCGGCCGCGCCATCACCTGCGTGCCCTTGAAATGGTTGGCGAGCTGGATCAGCGAGCGCGGCGCGAGGATGTCGATATCGGCTGCTGCCCAGGCCGCTTCCGGGCCGGAGGCGAAGGGGCAGATCAACCCCTGCCCCCTGGAATAGGCCGCGATCGCCGCAGGCAGGACGCCCGCCACCGGCGTGATCGAGCCGTCGAGCGCGAGCTCCCCCAGCACGGTATAGCCGGCGAGCGCGTCGGGTGGGATGGCGCCGATCGCCGCCATCACGGCGAGCGCGATCGGCAGATCGTAATGGCTGCCTTCCTTGGGCAGGTCGGCCGGCGCCAGATTGACGGTGATGCGCTTGGCCGGCAGGGCAAGACCGGAGGCGATGAGCGCGGCGCGAACCCGCTCGCGGCTTTCGGCCACCGCCTTGTCGGGTAGCCCGACCAGGATGAAGGCGACACCGCCGGGCGAAACCTGCACCTGAACATCGACGGCGCGCGCCTCGATGCCCTCAAACGCCACCGTCGCGACCCGCGTCACCATTTCGGCCCAGCCCCGTTCCCCATGGGAACGCTAGCCGAGCTTCAACGACAACGCAAGAACATACCAAGAACCAGAGGAGGACTGCCTTTGCCCTCCCCTTGGTCAGGCCTCGACGCCGACCCCGATCTGGCAGGCGACGCCCGTGCCGCCCAGCCCGCAATAGCCGGCCGGGTTCTTGGCGAGATATTGCTGGTGATAGTCTTCGGCGAAGTAGAACGTCGGCGCCTCGCGTATCTCGGTCGTGATCGGGCCGTAGCCGCCCGCCTTGAGCGATGCCTGGTAGGCATCGCGCGACTGCTCGGCAGCGGCCTTCTGCTCGTCGCCATAGGTGTAGATCGCGGAGCGGTACTGGGTGCCGATATCGCCACCCTGGCGCATGCCCTGGGTCGGATCGTGATTCTCCCAGAATATCTTCAGGAGATCCTCGTAGGAGATTTTTTCCGGGTCGTAGACGACCAGAACGACCTCGGTATGGCCGGTCAGGCCGCTACAGGCCTCCTCATAGGTCGGATTCGGCGTGGAACCGCCGGCATAGCCCACGGCCGTGACCCAGATGCCCTCGCCGCTCTGCCAGAACTTGCGCTCGGCACCCCAGAAGCAGCCGAGCCCGAAGACCGCCTTGCGGGTGCCCTCCGGATAGGGGCCCGCCAGCGCGCGTCCATTGACGAAATGGGTTTCCGCGGTGGGGATGGCCGTAGGCCGGCCGGGCAGCGCCTCGGCAGCGGTGGGAATCTCGGTCTTCTTGCGCAAAGAGAACATGGGTTGCTCCGTCCATTCGAGCCTCGGCGCCTATGTAAGCCTCCCGCAGCCATTCGCACAGGGGCTTGCACGAACCGAAGCCTTCACCGACGCGTGACGATGCCGATCTGTGGCTCCGGCTGCCGCCCCAGCCACAGCAGCGCAAATCCGAGGAGAAGCGCCGCCAACGCGGTCGGCGCCCGCATCACGGAGAGCAGAATCGGATCCCAGAGCAAGGGGTGGATGTTGCGCTCGATGGCCGGCTGGATCAGCGCATAGCGCTCGTGGATGACCGCGGTCAGCGTCTCGCTGACGGCCGTGAACCGCAGGGCGGAGTTCGCGATCGAACGGGCCCCGTCGATCACCAGCACGACAAAGCCGGCAGCGATGCAGAGATACCCCACCAGCCGTAGAAGAAACCGCACCGTCCACTCCTCGTCGCACTTCAACACTCGCGCCAGCATGAACTCAACCGACCACCGCACCCTGCGTCCAGATGTGCCCATCCCGGCCCGGCAGCGCAACCGAGCGCCGACGATTTACCGGGATTGTGCAAAACGCAGCATCTCGGGCCTTGAAAGATGATGACGCCGCGGTCATAAGCAGCGCGCCGGACAGGTGGCCGAGTGGTTGAAGGCGCACGCCTGGAAAGTGTGTATACGGGAAACCGTATCGCGGGTTCGAATCCCGCCCTGTCCGCCATATACCTCTTCAGACTCATTCGGCATCGTTCGGAACTCATCGAAAGCCGCCTATTTCTATAGGCTCCGGGCTCGGTGGGCTTCCGTAATCATTCGGATCCGACCGTTTACTTTCGCCGCCGTTCGCCCACATTGAGATGGGACGCCAAATGGGACGGCGTGATGGGACGGAATGATGAGCGAGCTTTCGGCAGCATTTGTCAGGTCGGCAGGACCGGGGCGCTACTGCGACGGCGATTGCCTCTGGCTGCTGGTCAAGCCGAACCTGTCGAGATACTGGGCCTTCAGATACAAGCCCGCTGGCGGCAAATTGCGTGAGATGGGACTGGGCCGCGCTGGCGAAGGCCGCAACGAGATACGGCTGTCTGAAGCCCGTGAGAAGGCCACAGACCTCTATAAGAAGGTAAAGGCTGGCGTCGACCCGCTGGCCGAGCGTGATGCGGCCAAGGCCGCCGGGAAGGCCATCCAGCAGGATACCAAGGCCAAATCCGTCACCTTCAGGGAGGCGGCGAATCGCTACATCGCCACCCACAAGGCTGCGTGGAGGAACGCCAAGCATGCGGCACAGTGGACCTCGACCATCGAGACCTACGCCTGTCCCATCTTTGGTTCCATCCCTGTTGGCGGGATCGAGACATCGCATGTTCTGGCCGCCTTGGAGCCGATTTGGCACGTCAAGCCGGAAACGGCGAGCCGCGTCAGGGGCCGGGTCGAGGTCATTCTCGACTTCGCCAAGACGCGCGGCTGGCGCACAGGAGACAATCCGGCGCAATGGAAGGGCCATCTCGCCCTCGCCTTGCCCGCTCGCAGCAAGGTGCGCGCCGTAAAGCACCACGCCGCCCTGCCGTGGCAGGGAATCAACGCCTTCATGCGCGAATTGAAGAAGCAGCAAGGCTTTGGCGCCGCATGCCTGCGCTTTTCCATCCTGACCGCGGCCCGCTCTGGCGAAGCGCGCGGCGCACGCTGGTCCGAGATCGATGCTAACGCGAAGGCATGGACGATCCCCGCCGCGCGCATGAAGGCGAAGCGCGAGCATCGGGTGCCGCTGTCGGACTCCGCCATGGCCGTGCTGGCCGAAATGTTCGAATTGCGGGTCACCACCGACGCCGACGCTTTGGTCTTTCCGGGCGCCGACGGCCAGCGCCCGCTGTCCGACATGACCTTGACCGCCTGCCTTCGTCGAATGAACCGCGAAGACCTGACCTGTCACGGCTTTCGGTCCACCTTTAGGGATTGGGCAGCCGAATCGACCGCATACCCAGGTGATGTCGTCGAAATGGCGCTAGCCCACGCCATCGGCAGCAAGGTCGAGGCGGCATACCGGCGCGGCGACCTGTTCGAGAAGCGCATTCGCCTGATGGCTGACTGGGGCGGCGCTTGTTCGGCGCCATCGTCATCAAAGGGTACCAACATTTTCGCGCTGAAGGAGGCCAGCGATGCCGGATGAGGATAAGATTCCCGGCCTCGTGCCACCCGGAGCTGTCATCGACGCAGCGCTAGCCCTCGCTAAAGAGATTGAAGCGGAGCGTCTACTGAGGCTTGAGGCTGAGGTGGCGCGCATCCCAGAACTCGAGGCTGACGCCGCATCGATGCGCGACATACGCGCCGGTTTCGAGGCGTTGTCTGGCGGCAAGTGTGCGACAGACATGACGCGTCCCGAAATCGTCGCCATGCTCAAGGGCGTTGCTGAGGCGATGAGCTCGGCTGTGGCTATACCGATCGGCAGGAATGTCGCGGTCGAGCATCCTTGCGTCGGCTTCCTCGTTGAATTGGCGGGCATCATCAGCGACCTGCAGAACGGTAAGACCCATCCATCGCTGAAATTGTATTCCCATGGCGCGACGGCCTCCTTGACGGCGAAGGAATCCTACAAGCGGAAGGTCTTGGTCGAGGCTGTCCTGATCTTGAAGCTGGGTTTCAATTACAAAACTTGGATCGAAGCCGCTAACCATCTCGTAGCGGGCATGAAGAGCGCGGGCGGGACAATCGGAGTGAAACCCCCGACGGTCAACCGATTGAAATCAATTAGCTTTAGGGAAAAGTTCAAATAGCCCTAGTTTGATATGAACTCCCGGATCCGTCCGAATGTCTCCAGTTGGTCAAAACTGGAGACGAAGACATGGCCGTTGAACGCCTGTTGAATTCCATCAAGCAAACGTGCGGTCAGTTGGATTGCGGCCCCACGAAGCTTTACGAGAAAATCGCCGCTGGCGAGATCCTGGCCATCAAGGTCGGCGGCCAAACGAAAATTCCTCAGACCGAAATCGAACGGTACATCGCATCCCGGCCCTTGGTCGATGTGCAGCGTAACCGCGGCTTCGGCAACCTTTTTGCGGATGCGGCGATGAAGCGCGCCGCTGCCGATGCGCCCGCTCCTGAGCCGGTCTCGAAATGAACGGCTTTCAATGTCGGCCGGATTTACCGGTCCAGTGTTGCGACGATGAGGCTTCGGCCACTCGCCCCTGCGCCGCGTTTTGGCCCGGCAATCGCTCCAACACGATTCTGGCGGCCACGGCGCCTGGGCGCGCCGACTGTCCTGAGGAGGTCCGTTGAGATGGCCCTGTTCAAAGACCAGCCCATGCCGAAGCGGATTGATTTCGGCAGCATCAATGCAGCGGCGCTGCACAATTTACGCATCATCCTGCAGCGCTTCTTGCCCGGCGGCGTCGTCAGACACGGCGAGTACATAGTGCGGAATCCTCGCCGCGCCGACCGTCACGCTGGCTCCTTCCGCGTCAACATCCGCTCGGGCCGCTGGGCTGATTTCGCGGTCGGCGATGCAGGCGGCGATCCAATCAGCTTGATCGCCTATCTCCAGGACATCTCACAGACAGACGCCGCCCTTGCACTGGCGCGCATGCTCAACGTTGAGGCGTATATCCATGGCTGACCAACATCACACTGGCGAAGATCCATTCCGCCCGATCGACGATGATGAGCGCGATGCGGGCTCCGCCAAAACCGCGGAAGGTTCTGCCCCAGACGATTACGGCGATCTCGTTTCGCCGGTGCCGGGTGACGCGCCGCCGCTGCCGACAAAGCACCCCGTCCATGGTGAGCCGACCGCGATCTATGTGTATCGCGATCAAGCCGGCGCTGTGACCCGCTATGTCTTCCGCTTTGACCTTGGTGGCGGCGGCAAGATGTTCACGCCCTACACGGTCTGGCGCAAGGACGGCGTTCTCAAATGGCACGCGAAGGATATTCCAGCACCCAAGGGCCTCTACAACCTCGACCAGCTTGCGGCCCGCCCTGACGCCGCAGTGGTGGTATGTGAGGGTGAAAAGGCGGCTGATGCAGCTGCAAAAATCTATCCGAAGAGCGTCGTCATCACCTCAAGCGGCGGCTCGCACGCTGCGGCCAAATCCGACTGGTCGCCGGTATCTGGCCGCAAGGTTCTGATCTGGCCCGACAATGATGAGCCAGGTCGGAAATATGCGCAGGCCGTCGCCAAGACTCTGCACGGGCTTGGCTGCGCCGTGATGATAATCGACGCCGAGGCGCTGGCGTCGGCTGGCCCTGATGGCGATCAGCGCGGCCCTGCGCAGGGCTGGGACGCCGCCGACGCCCTTGCCGAATGGTCGGACCTCGTCGCGCTGCTCAAGGCTGCCAACGGGGCCGCCAAGGCGTTCGATTCAGGCCCATCTTATGTGTCTTACGATAACTACACGATGACCGCCGGTGGTCTGACCGCCCAAGTCGAGAAAAGGCGCGGAAATACCAAGCGCGTCGTCGATGTCCGACTCTCGGCGCCGTTCGAAATCCTTGGCGCTTGTCGGGATCCGCATGGCCGTTGCTGGGGAAAAATTCTGCGCTGGCCGGACGCAGACGGACGCGTTCACGTCCGGCATGTGACCGATGCGGTTCTTCAGGGCAATCCGGCGTCGCTTTGCGCCGCGCTGGCGGATGACGGCTTGGCCATCAGCCGAGAGCATCAGCCTCTCTTCGCAGGCTATTTGTCGGGAGCACAGGTCAAAGGCCGCGTCACGCTGGTCGATTGCACCGGCTGGCACGACATCGGCGGCAGCCTCGTGTTTGTCCTGCCGGAAGAAACCATCGGCCCGCGCGGCTCCGAAGCGGTCATTCTCGACAGCGCGGCGAGCGGTCCCTATGCGAAGCACGGGACGCTTAAGGACTGGCAGGGCGGCGTCGGCGCGCTTGCCAGCGGTCACGCCTTGCCTGTCATCGCCGTATCGACCGCATTGGCTGGCCCGCTGCTGCATCTGGCCGGCCAAGAGGGTGGAGGTGTCCATATTTTTGGGATTTCGTCCAAGGGCAAGACGACGCTCCTTCAAATGGGCGCCAGCGTCTGGGGGCGCGGCGCGTCGCCGGGTTATCTCCAGGCCTGGCGGGCGACGGCCAACGGCCTGGAGGGCGCGGCGGCGGGCGCCAGCGACACCGTACTTGTCCTTGATGAGATGGGGACGGTCGATGCGCGCGAAGCCGGAGCTTCGATCTATTCATTGTCGAATGGCTCCGGCAAGCAGCGCGCGGGCCGCACGGGCGATTTGCGTAAGCCAAAAAGCTGGCGCGTCCTGACCCTATCGAGCGGCGAGATTCCGCTTGAGGCGAAGCTGACGGAGCATCGCGCCGCCAAGCCGCGCGCCGGTCAGCTTGTCAGGATGATCGATGTGCCTGCCGACCGGGGGCGTGGTTTCGGCGTATTCGATGATGCGGGACCCGAAGGCGATGCTGGCAAGCTGGCGCGGTCCTGCAAGCAGGCGGCGATCAGTGCGTACGGGACGGCGGGGCCGGAATTTGTCCGCCGCCTGATCGATCGTCAGATTACGGGCGATGACATCGGCAAGCGCATTGCTGACTTCACGGCCGCTCATGTTCCCGTCGGTTCCGACGGCCAGGTCGAGCGCGCCGCGCAACGGCTTGGATTGATCGCCGCCGCTGGCGAACTGGCGACGGAACTGGGCGTGACGCCTTGGAAGCGCGGCGAGGCGACAGCGGCGGCGGCTTGGGCTCTTGTCCAATGGATCGAATTTCGCGGCGGCTCAGAGCCTGCGGAGGTCCGCCAGGCCATCGAACAGGTGCGCCTGTTTATCGAACGCCATGGCGGCAGCCGCTTCGAGGATCTCGACTTGCCCGATGCGCACCCAGTCAATAATCGCGCAGGCTGGCGCAAAGGGAAAGGCGACGACCTTGAATTGATGATCCTGCCACAGGTTTGGAAGCAGGAAATCTGCGCTGGCCTCGATCCGATATTTGTTGCCAAGACGCTTTATGACCGGGGCATGTTGGAAAAGGCGAAGGATGGATACCAGCCGGTGCGCAAGATCTGCGGCCGCAACCACCGCGTCTATGTTTTGACCTCCGGCATATTCGACGGCGCAAAAACCCCATCGCAGCGAGCGGATTCCGACGAATGTGATTTCGGGTGAACACTTCGCCAAAAATAGGCGTAGCGGCGTAGCTACGCCCGAGAGGGCGTAGCGGACGAACCGCGGCTACGTCATAAAACCCTTGCTGCTACGCCAGTTACGCCCGCTACGCCCAATTTTCGTCCAGCACCAAAATTGAAATGTCAGGCGTTTCGGAGGCGTAGCCAGAGGCGTTACCGCGATCATGTGAATCCAGACGATATGGTCCGTTTCGCGGGCCTGGCCGATGGCTTTGTGTCCCCGGTGATGGCGTCGTGCCAAGTCCTGATGTCTTGCTCCGGCGGAGCGTGGAACCGTGCTGCAGCGAAGGCGCGCTCGTGCGGCACCTGGAACCCTTTGGGCTGCGTTGCGCACCGTTCACATTCCTCTCTCTGGGGTACTGCGATGACTCAACTCGTCAAATACGAGGCGGCATGCAGCGCGATTGCCGACGCGAAGAACATCGATGAGATCAAGGAGATCCGCGATGTCAGTATCGCCATGAAGGCCTACGCCCGGCAGGCGGGGAACCGCGAGATGGAGGCCGACGCAATCGAGATCCGCATGCGCGCGACGCGCCGCATGGATCAGATGCGGCAGGAGCAGAAAGCGATGGTCGGGCTGGCGAAGGGGGGAACACCCTACAAAGGCAATAAGTCTACCGGGTCCGCTGGGAACCCGGTGGGGTCTCCGTTGCCCACGCTCGCCGATGCCGGGATCAGCAAGCGCCTTGCCAATGAAGGCCGTAAGCTCGGCGCGCTCGACGACGAGGAATTCACGGCGGCGGTCGCCAATGCGCGCGATGCGGCGGGCAATGTCATCAAGGCGGCGCTGCGGACCGGGGACAAGAAGGGGCGCCGCGCCCAGCGTGAGCAGGAGCTGGGAGTCAAGCAGGCGGCGCTGCCGGACAGGCGCTATGGTGTCATCCTCGCCGATCCGGAGTGGCGGTTTGAAGTCTGGTCACGCGAGACCGGAATGGACCGGTCCGCCGAGAATCACTATCCGACCAGCGTTCTGGACGAGATCAAGCAGCGCGACGTCCCCTCGATTGCCACCCCGGATTGCGTCCTCTTCCTCTGGGCAACCGCCCCGATGCTGCTGTCGGCTCTGGATGTCATAGCGGCGTGGGGATTCCGCTACGTGTCGCACTACGTCTGGAACAAGGACCGCATCGGCACCGGTTACTGGTCGCGCAACAAGCACGAGCTGCTGCTAATCGGCACGCGCGGCAATATTCCCTGTCCGGCGATGGGGACTCAGATGGCGTCGGTGATCGACGCCCCGGTCGGCGAGCACTCGGCCAAGCCTGAGATCTTCCTTGAGATGATCGACGCCTATTTCCCAAACCTGCCGAAGATCGAGCTTAACCGGCGCGGCCCGGCTCGTCCGGGCTGGGATTCATGGGGCAATGAGGCGGAAGCCAGCCCCGCTCCAGCGCCACCTTGCGGCGCTGGCGGCAGACGGGCTCACCTGCTGCGTGACGGCGCGATGCTCAACCTTTGGTCCGCACGGGCTGGCTGGCCAGTGCTGACGCCCGCCGGACGCGCCCTAAGCGCGATGCTGCGCGTCTTGACGTCGCCGAGGCCATGAATCACGTCGCACCTGGAAGCCTCATGCTGCGCCGGCCCTGCAGCGCCATGTCCACGATATAGCTGGCTTCGTGGGCAGCGACGGCGGGCCGCGCGACGTGGATAGAGGCGCCGGGTTGGCCGGCGAAGAAGTCTGCGGCCTTCTGATCAGTTCAGGGCCAACACGCCGCAGAAGCACAGCGCGGGGTGAAGACGACGCATGGCGGTCGCAGACTCTCCAACGCGGGCGGGGCGACAAGAGCCCCTTGACGTTATCAGGCGCGCAGAGTCTGCCCGCCCGCATCGTGCGGGCGCCGTGCGCTGGGGATGGCGCAGATCCCAGCCCTCGCCAAGTCCTGAACGGCGCGGGCACGGATCTCTGCAACGTCGTCAACAATCCGCCAGGTCGCCCCAGCGAGGAGACCCGTCGCCTGCTCGAGCAGCGCTTCTGGTGGCCCGTGGGCGGCATTCATCCAGTGCCGGTCCTGTGGGCCTGAAGCCGTGAGGCAGCCTTCCTGGGCCGTCTATGGCGGCTAGTGCATTCGGGTGCCCGAGGCGTCCTGTCCGGAATCCGCGGGGGAGCTTGGGAGCCCGGTTGAGAATTCTCAAGATGTAGGGCTGCATTGGTCCGGGCGCCGATCAGCGCGCGCTCCTTCTCCGCCAGCGCGAGCCAATCGGCGAGGCCGTGCGTCAACTGCAGCACCGGACAGCGCTTGTCGTGGCGCGGCGGAGCGGGCGGGTTAAGATCGATCGGCCCGCGGCGCCGGTCATATTGCGCGGCCGGGCTGAAGTCGTTGATCGCCTCGGGCCTCGCCCAGATGTTGAGGACGAGGACGATCCAACTCTTGAGATGGCGGCTCTTCCCCGGGCCTCCGGTCAGCTCGCCGCTTTGCTCTTATTTTTGCCCGATCCAAGAGGCCGCTCGTGATTGAAGGAGCCCCCTTGTCCGGAGGGCGCTGTCAGGCGGGCTCCTCGCACGTTCAACTTGCGAAAATGAGCCGCGGCTTTAAAATTGAGGTCGCTGCATCGTCGTTCTAGAGGGATGGTGATCATGTTTTCGTGGCTGCGAAAAAAACCAGTACCAGTTAGCAATCCATTTCAGGAAGCCATTGAACGCAAACATTCCGAAAAACTTAGTTTAATCAATCAACTCCTGCAGGGTCAAACTGACTACGAAAGCGCCGTGTGGGGCTGCCTCAAAATACTGTACGATGCTAATCCAGAAATTGTTCCAGAGAATCGTGTAAAAATCTTCTCGGCCGAGATTTCCGCATTGAAAGCAATGGGCGTCGTCGTTCCTTTTGCAGCGCTCCTAGTGTGGCAGAAAGACTGGACTGAAGATGCTGGCTCGGATTGGTCGTATTTGCAAGAAGTCGCCCGCGAAGGTGGAATGCCTTTATTTGCCGAGGTGAGTGTTCCTGTAGCCATGGTCGCGCCGAACGGAATGGACCAAATGAGGAAGTTATGTCTGGCTTCCCACGTAGTAGGGATGGGTGCGGGGGAGACCGCAAAGAAGCTGACTGAGCTATTCCGGAAAGGAAATTTGGCACGGCGGAATTGGCCTGCCTGAACCGCCTCGCCAATTGAGGATATCATTTCTCAGTTTTACCAACGGCGCGGGCACGGATCTCTGCAACTTTGTCAACAATCCGCCAAGTCGATCGCTCCAGCGAGGAGGCTCGTCGCCTGCTCGCGCAGCGCTTCTGGAGGCCGGTGGGCCGCATTCAGCCCATCGCCGGTCATGCCGAGCCTGAAAACCGTGAGACAGCTTCCTTGGCCCTCTATGGCGGGCGCGGGCCTGTATGCAAACCTGATGAATTCCTGGACCCACACTAATGCGGGCTAATCAAAAAAAACCTCCGCACTGAATTTCCCAGAGAATTCCTTGCATTTGGGGCAGGTATTTCGATCGGCAGGCACTGTGAGGTAAATTTCGTCGGAGCGTTTTCCGCGTTTTGGGGTCACCTCGACTGACGCGCTGACCTTCGAGCTTCCATAGGGAATGGCGAATGTATTCCCGCATTTGTGGCAGGTTGTCTGGCTCTTAACGGTGTTGGTTACCTCAACATCCTCGCACACGCCACAATAGACCGGGTGTGCCGAGAAGGTCTGAAAGCTGGCACGCGAACCACCCTGCGACGTCCGGCAGGAGTAGCCGCAGTTCGAGCATTCGAAGCGGTATGAGATACCCATTGTGACTTCCAGATGTTGATGAACAAAATGCCGTGGGACCGCCGTCGCCGACATCGATCGGAAAGCATTTGAAGTTGGATTCGGCCCGCGACATTGCGTTCAAGACAATTCGTCGCATAGGACCGTGGCGGCAAGGTAATGTGTATTACCGGCCGGCGGGCCTGCATTCAGAGTGACCGCCAAACGAAGTCGAAGAGGCGTGGCCTGCCCGAGTTAACTGAAACCGTTCTCATCAATGCGAGACCATTTGCTCATGACACAGCGGTGGGAAGAGAACGTCGAGTGAGAAGGGATATCTCTGCTGCATGGGGATGAGGAATGGCCGGTGCTTGGCAATTTTGGCAGTCGCGATAAAATCAGAGAAGGCAACACAGTGAAGGTACGATGATTTCGGCGAGACTTAGTTTTCATATGACTTTCTGCCTTCTCAAAATAGTCCGCTGGTAGCGAGTTATGTCGCCAAACCGTGACGTTCAGCACCGAAACAATCTTCGCCTGTTGGCGTTCTCCTGAGGGTTCTTGACGAGTGCCCGCCCCTATGTCCGAGTACCCCCTATTGGGAAACACTTAGGGGAAATGGGTCCGTGAGCAGGGGCCCCGGCCATGTCCAGCGCAAATTGTTGGAAGTCTTCGCAGCCTCACGCGGCGAGGCGCTTTCAACCACGGAACTTTGCCGGGCCGTGTATGGTCGTCCTGCCGTCGATAAGAAGCAGCGGGTCGCCGTCCTCCGTGCGCTTCGAAAGCTGGCTGAAGGGCCACTCTCTGGAGTCTGGCGGGCCGAACAACTTTATGAGAGAGCCGACGACCTTTGGTATGAGCGCCGATGGCTCCCGCTCACAGGTCCGGGAAGGCGACCATTGAAGAATAGCTGAAGCGGAGAACAACAACGTCATTCCGAACGAAACGGGGCGAAGCGCCGGCACGTCAGTCATGCTAGGGATTGCTGCATGGCCCGCATTGCGAATGGCGCGCAATGAGCCTGGTCGTCGAAGAAGCTGCCTGTGTGGGGAAAGCGCCCGCTGGAATCAGGTGCGCGCTCAATGGCTGCGCAAAGCCCGCTCCCAAGCAGCGCCAATTCGAGAGAATGTGCTGATGGATTGGTTCGAACGTCTAACCGGTTTTCAAGAAAGAGATCATGAAGGCACGCATTCCCGGCTCCGCCTTGAAGGGGACCGTCTGCATTCTCTCGTCAACGGCAGGCCGTATGGAATCGGCCGACTTGAATTGCCTTCGCTTGTCGAGTTGCGAGATCGGGCGAGGTCGGTTTCTGGACGGCAAGGGCGTTTCAGTGTCGATATTGTCCAGGGCAATGTCCGCAAATTGCACCAGGCGCCGGAGTACGCTGGTGCACTCTTCCAGGTCGCGTCACAGTTTAATTTGCTCACGTATCGCCGCTTGACAAACAGAAGGGCGTCCAGGGCTCGCAGTTCACCAGCAGCGAGTTCACCACCCTGCTGATCGGCGCGGGCATCATAGGATCAGCATGGACGGCAAGGGCGCCTGGCGCGACAACGTCTTCGTCGAGCGCATCTGGAAATCGGTCAAATACGAGGAGGTCTACCTGCGCGCCTATGCCAGCGTGTCCGATGCGCGCGCTTCAATCGGGCGGTATCTGGTCTTCACAGCCGGCGACCTCACCAGAGCCGGGAACGGCAGACGCCCAATCACGCCTACTTCAACGCGCTGCAGCCAATCCCGGTTGCGCATAATCAGGCCCTAAATCCACTTAGCGACAGCCCGCAAACTGTTCAGACAAACCGAGCCGGCTCTACCCGCCGAAATCCCGTCGACGGATTGGCTCAAAATTCCGCTTACTCCGGACCAGCAGCTCCCAACCACAGAAGGCCCTTGAAGGGTTTGCGAGCACGTATCTTATTCACGCCCTGGAAGAGTTCTTCATGAACAGGATCAAGTCCGCGAATAGGCTGTAATGTTACGTCACAGTCAAACGAGCTTGATGGAGCTGCCCTGAATCCTCTGCCACCGCCACCGCCGCTACCCACGCGTCCACACGATGCTTGATCGACAAGTTTTCGAAATGAGTGCGTCGCCGGCCTTCCGAAATCACCTTCGAAACGGATCACCTCGGTTGCGGCGAACTCTGGGAGCTTGTTGATCACACAACCAGATGAACTCCAAATCGGAATTTCCTTGATCGTCTCATGTACGTCCTCCTCGGAGGACTTCTTCGAGGTTCCAGGCTCAGTGGCACGCTTCATAACCTTCATACGCAAAACATGTCGCTCATCCGAAACAATGGGCGCAGCTTCGAATTGAATATTCATCCATCCGCCCACGAGATTGTCGCCTTTGATAACCGCCTTCCCGCGGAATTGCTGCTTTGGAAGCTGTATCGGCCCAATTCGGCAATCCGAGGCGAAACGCTTCGGCGTAAAGTCGTCCAATGCCGCGCTAGGAGGAGTAATAAAGCCCTGCATGCTTCTGCATTGGTTCGGGCCATCTCCATCGGTATTGACAGGATATATACAAGCCTCGATTGAGGTACGAAGCCGGTCTCGTATCTTGCGCAGCCGATCCCGCTCGCTCACCGCAGCTGGGAGAGTAGACCTGTCGATGTCGTACATCTCAGGGTCTTCGGTCGCGTCCTGCATACGCTCCAACTTCTCGTTAAACGCTAGGAGCTTATCGGAAGCCAGATCAACCATATCGCTTTTAGGATCGCTTCTTCGCTCAGGATAAGGCGAGACGATCGCGTAGAGAACGTTGGCTTTCCTATTCGCGAGCACTTGTGATCTGAAACCGGAGACCTCATCGACGAAAGTATCGACGCTGTAAGGAGTGGTGCTCCCGCCGCCAGCTTTGCGACCAACGATCCGCAACTCGTCATGGTTTTTTAGCTCAGTGACAGACTGCGTATATGTGGCGCTACCCTTGCCAGCCGCACCTGCAGCTCGGACGTTGGCTTCGAACTTCGATCTTTTTTGCTCGTCGCGATCTGAGGACTGGAGAGTCATGAGTAGCTCACCGCCATACATGATTGTGCTGACATAATGTGTTCCGCATCGACGGCGAAATTGGCTTACATCAGACGACATGTCTCCGTAAATCGGAAGCAGCCCTTCCCGGGTCGACCCAGTCTCGACAGTCGACACGATGTTCTGAATGAACATCGTCTGGTCCTTTTGAGTAATATTGATGCTTCTTGCGAAGCTGATTCGAGCTGACGCGGTGAGGGCTGCGTACTTTGCCTCACCACTCAGTTCCGCAAGCATCTTAGAGATAAACTGTTCCCGACTTTCGATGCGTTCGAAACGCAGCCCATCGTTTGGACCGCCGCCGTTGATATCCCGATCCTCGGCGCTGACCTTGGCGCAGACTTCCCTTGTAAGATTGCCGGACGACGCATCGTACCCCATTCCAAGGAGCGCTCCGTTCAGCCATGGTACGCGAAACTCGCCAGCCTGGGCGCTTGTCAGAGCCAACCCCATCAGCGCAACCGCCAGCAATCGGGGGGGGAACTTTGTGAGCGACGACATCCTATTCCTCACTAGCATTCGCATTCCAGCCTCTGGGACGCCCTGGTCGAGCGATCAGGCACAAATTAGCGACACGCCACTGCCGAGCCCTGCTTCTCGCATGAGATAGCCTGTCCAGTGCTCAGTGAGAGGCTCTGGTTCCAATCTGATCGATCCTCTGCTTTCGGCCTTTCGCAACAAGCGAAGGCCTTCCGGGCGTTGAATGAGTAATAGGCTTTCAGATCGCCCGCCAGAACACCGCGCCTTGCAGCGTCATGGTTGTCAGCATCCCATTGGGTGACCAAAATGCTCCCATTGGACTTTACTGTCATAAGGCTGAAGCCGTCGGGAGCCCGGTCGATGGCGGCATAGCAGGCGTCGCTTTTATCCAAGAGAGCCATCAGTTCGGCAGGATACCCCCGTTGCGTGAGATCGCTTTTCTTCGCCGATAGGCGTTTCGGAACCCGAGCGTCGCCAAGGCAGAAGTCTGGGCCGCAAGAACACTGTGCCGACGCTTCGGCCGCAGCCACCAGTGCCAGAACGGGAAGAGTCCACCACAGAATTCTCATCACGTGAACTTCCGAACGTTGTTGAGCGTCGGTAACAACTGACAGCAGGCTGACCAAATGTCGATATGCTCGACATAGGATGCAAACTAGCTCTACCTAATGCCAAAGCGACCCTCACATTATCCTGCAGGCGACGCCTAGAACGGCAGCAGAAACGTTCGGACTGCCCGGATAAGTCCGAACGACGACCAGCGGGTATTTTCGGGCGCGGCATCGTAGATCAGCATGGAACCTTCCTGTTTTCGGATATTGAAGGGGGCAAGATAGACCCCCAGCCAGTCGAGATTTGACTGAACCTGAAAGCCCGCCTGAAGTTGCCATGCCTTGAGCGATGTTGCCCTGCGAGACCAGCCCGCCTCGGGTTCCTTTCCGGCAACGGCCTCACCTTTCGTCTGCACGATCACGAAGCCGGGACCAATCATCTTATGAAACATGAAGCGTCCGAATAAGGTCGCCTGTATGGAAAGGTTGATTTCGGTCGCGAGCCGAACCGTGCTCGAAAAGGCCACAAGGTCCTCGTATCGGACGATGATCTCCTCGCCCTGTTTTAGCTTCCACTGGAGCAGCTCGGCGGGTGCATTGACAACGATCGAAGCCCCCAATTCGGGAATGTTGGAACCCTTCAGCCGCGCCAGAATATAGCTGCCGCTGAAAATCCTGCCGAGGATGCCAGTGCCAAATTGCGGGACCGACACGTTGGCGACCGCATTTCGGATTTCATAGCGCAGTACAACATAGGTGTCGGTGGACCCGGCTGGGATCTCGATCTCCGCCTTGCCCGTCCCCGGACTGGAGAATGCGGAACTGACCGCCCCCGGCTTGAGTGACGCGAAATGACGATTAAGCCCGTCATCCCGGTAGACGATGCGGGACATGATAACCATGACCGTCTTCACGGCCACCATGATCCCGTAGATCGACAAAATGAGGCCCAACCAGCGGGCAGTTTCGAAAGCTTTATAGATCGCGGTCTGCGACCACCTGGTACTCTCCTGCGAAAACGCGGCAACCGCTTTGGTCGCTCTGTCCCGCTTCTCGACTAGCTGGCTCTGGTTGAATTTGTCGGCATCACGAAGTGAGGCCTCGAGAGAGTTCAATGCCGCGTCCCGTGCCTTCCGGTAAATCGAATTCACCACGGATTTGATGCCGTTCACCACGTGGCAGAGCACATCATACCAGCTACACCCTTTCAGCTTCATCAGATACGATGGGAATGATGCCCGGAGTTTCGGCATGATGGTTTTAACAAGATCCGCCGAGCCCGCCTGTGCGTTGGTTGTGGCATCTGCAAGTGCCGCGGTTGTTTTGTTGGCGATCTCCTTCTGCTCTCGATCATTAGCCTCAGCCAGGGCTTGTTCGAGGGTTATTGGGGGAAGGATTGTCCCAGTAGGCCCAGGAGTCCGAAGAATTTCAATCGCATAGGCTTCTGCCCGGCTTCCAACCTGGTTCCAGAACCACCCGAGTGATAGGATCATGATGAAGAATGGGATTGAAAGCAGGAGCGTCTGCTTCAGGACCGGGACTATGTTGATTTCCCCCTTCAGGCCGTCCCAACCCGGCTTATTGTGCCGGTAAAGCAAGACCACGAACCGTCCAAAGACGATCAGGGACGACACGATCAGGAGGTCTAGGACCGACAGGTGGTAGGAGTGAAATAAGCGACCGAAGGTGAGAAAGACGGCCGGAGTCGTTGCACCCGGTTGGCTGGGCGCCGGCGGGATCGGAGGCGCGCCGTCTTCTGGCGCGACAGGAAAGAAGCCGCCGATGGCCTCGATCGCCGCGAGCAGCAGGAAAATTCCGACTGCAGGACTGCGCAGCCGACCATAGGTTACCAGAAAGAGTGCGGAGAGCGTAACCAAGCCCAGTCCAAGGGGGAAAAGCCACGAGCGATATTCGTTCAGACTTCCGAGATCCTGGACGCCGAGCAGGACTGCCAACATTGCCGGCAGCATGCAGAGAACGGCGATGAACCTAAACCTGAACAGGCCGGTGAATAGAATGCCCATGGCAATCAGGAAAAATGATCCCGCGTCGGGCTTGATGGCAAAAGCATCGGGGCCACTTCCCAGCCTTAGCCGGATAAGCACGTCCTGAAGCCCGGCAATCATCGGTAGCCATGACGTCATCACGAGAAACCAGAAGACCATGATTGCCGGCTTGGTCATCCTCGCCTTCAACTCCGCTCTCTTCGGAATTCGCGGGCGGAGAAATTGCCACGTGGATGGAACATCCGGGGCGTACTTCAGAAGCGACATGGAAATTCCACTCGTTACGGCGAAGTGACCTGTACTCGTACCACGCTTTATTAATCTAGCAAGCTGCGGTCTGCCTCCGTGAGGTGGCTCTGCGGCAAAGCGAATTCAATACTTTTCCGGCATTAGGCAAAGCCACCCAAGCATAGTCAGCGTCTTCAGGCAGCCCCCGGCGGGTTTCACTTTACCTTTCCCGTTGTCGCGATCAGCTCTTCGTGCGTGCACCCTCGCCGGGTGATCTTTGCTAATTAACGCCGCATCGGCAAGCGTCTTCGCAAGTTGGGTAACCTGGCCACACCAAATGGTCTCTGCGTCCCGGTCGCGGGACGGGTCCGAGGCCTGCCCAGGCGCCTCGAGTGCCACTGGACGCATCTGCATCTGACGGCCATCTACGGAACCGCTCAGTTCGACGCCGTAGCCTGGCCTGGCGGAATCGGCGACCACGAGCCTGCCGCTTTGGGCGAACGTCGTCGTCATTCCCTCTCGGACCTCGTAACCGAGGCCAGCAAGTCCCTTCATCACGGCGGCGCGGCGAGAGGCGGCCGCTGCCTTGGCTCTGTGCTCTGCCAGAGCCTTGTCCGCCGACTCTAATGTCCGCTCCAAGGCTTCTACCGGGATGACCGCCGCCTCGGCGTACGCTTCGTGGGGCAGGTCCGCTTCCTTCCCGAATAGAGCGCCGAGAGGTCGCTCCCCATCGCCGAAAGAGCCTCGTTCACCAGCGACCGGATCGCCCGAAGCGGATGACCCGCCGGCACCCGGGCCTCCAGGTCCACGTAGCTGAAAAGCGCCCCTGTCCTCTCGTCCGTCCCGCGCATCCCGCCCCTCCCCAGCGCAGAGGAGTGAATCACGTCAAGGCCGGATCCGCGAGCCGCTTTTTCAACAGCCTGCTAGCTAGTCTTGCTCCTGGAGCGAGGGCGCTGTTCCCCGTCGCCATTTATGGTGAAGACGTCGGGATCGGTCGCTGACTCCCACGCGTGCGAGCGACAAGAACCTCCTCGACCTGATTATGCGTGCGGATCCGACAGGCGCACCGGGCCGACGAGCTTGTCGTGCGCTGTGCGCTGGGGATGTAGTCGCCCGCGGGGTTTGCGCTTGCGGGTGGCGTTGACTTTTGATGACCTTCGAAAGGCAGTCACGGCCTTAACCTTGGCGCGGCTGAATTGGAGGAGTTTGATGTCGAGACCGCGCCCCTCGAAAAGCTTTGGGATAAGGCGTGGCCAAGGCGGAGGCGGGTGAGTAATGGCAGCACAAGATTTGTCCAAAATCAGCTACCGGGAACTGGTGGCGTTGAGCGAGGAGCTTAACCGTCAAATAATGGGTCCCTTCAGTCTCTTTAGGAATTGGGATTCAACCAGCGCTGAGGGGATAGCAAACGCCGAAATTGACCGCAGGCTAGAGGTGGTGCAGGCGGAAATAGAGCGCCGTGGCAACACGGACGAAGCCGCGAGCTATTGGGCCGAAAAACATAAAGCCGCCGCCATCGGGCACGCCGCTGCGGAAGCCGCACATGAGCGCCAGTATGCTGATGACCCGGCTTACAAGGCGCGCGTTGACGCCGCTTGGCAGGAGTGGGCGCGACTGGAACGTGTTGAGGGGGAGGCGTGGCTTGAATTGCAAAACAACTCCAAGCGCATAGGTGACTTGGAGCTGAAAGTAGGGCAGGAGACATTGGCTCTAATGGAAGAATATAAGGCGAATCTTGTAGATTTAGCTTACGATACTCAAATGCGCATCAATAATTATGCACTTTCATACGAATATAGATTAATAGAATTAAAATATGAAATTGAATCTCGCCTTC
Source organism: Bosea sp. NBC_00550 (assembly GCF_026020075.1). NCBI lineage: Bacteria > Pseudomonadati > Pseudomonadota > Alphaproteobacteria > Hyphomicrobiales > Alloboseaceae > Allobosea > Allobosea sp. NBC_00550. The sequence goes on along the minus strand of NZ_CP102772.1, from coordinate 5,002,201 downwards.
CATCGTTAAAAATGAACTTTAAAGACCGCGTTCGCGCCGTGCGATTCCGATATAAAGATCAATTTTATAGACTTGATTGTGAATATGACCGATTATTTACAGCATACAATGACGCAGTAAAGGAAAAATTTAGTGGAATTAAAATGTACAGATCGATAATTGGCGATGTAGGCGATGCATTTACGCCACGTACAACGAAGTAGGTGTAGAGATGAGCATCCATATCCCTATGGTAATAATCATCGTCGTCGCGATACTGGCATTTTTATTTGCTATAGCCATACGCAAACAGAAAAAGAACGAAATAATCCGTGACAAGTTGGACAGAGCGCGTCAACTTCGGGAAGTCGATGACTTGGCTCGTCGCGCCGCTGCGGATTTTTTTGACCTTACTGAGTGGTACTCGTGGGAAGAAAGCGCAAAAGAAGAAATGCGCGCCGAATTTTATCATGAGAAGAAGGCTAAGGCTTAGGACCCGTTTGAGAATGTTACGGATGGGCGATGCGGCGTAGTAGCAGGCTGCCCATGGCGACGTGGATCATGGCCTCGACCATGTCGAGACGCTGCTCGTAGGGGCGCACGAAGCAGCACCAGCGCGTCAACCAGCCGAAGATCTGCTCGACCACCCAGCGTCTGGGCAGCGCCTTGAAGCCGAGTTAATTCACGGTTCGGCGAACGCTCTCAAGAACGAAGTCGCGATAGGCAGCGGGGCCGCCAGCTCGCGTGGGCCGCGCTCGGCCAGATGCACTGCTGCCAAATCGGTCGGTAGTGAAGGCGAAGTCGCCGAGTGCGGCGTGTTGCTCGCGGCGTGCGACGGCGCACCGTCCTCGGAAATCAATTCCACTGCTGAGCGATCGCATATATAGTGCCTGCGCATACGACGGGGCACAATATGCAGACAGGCTTTCATCAGCTCCTGTATCGGATCGGGATCACCGATGAGGATGTCGCGCTTCTGGCTGGCGTCACTGAACGTGCGGTCCGGTACTGGCGCGCTGGCATGAATCCCGCGCCCCAAAGCGCCATCCTGATCCTACGGGCCTTCGAGGATGGTCTTGTCACGGCGGAGTGGCTGCAGGCCGAGATCGCCAAGGTGTCTCAGCTGGAGACTGCGGCATGAAGACCGCCGCAAGACGCGCGGAAGTTGTTTCCATCCCCAGACGCGCAGGGCGGCCACCATCCTTCCCATACTCCGAGGAGATCGGGGACGAAATCTGTTGCCTTATGATCGAGGGTCATGACCTTGGAACAATTTGCCAGCGTCCGGGCATGCCGAGCCGGTATCAGGTTGGCTATTGGAGGGTGCACCATCCCGAGTTTGCCGCGCAATTGGCGCGCGCGCGCGAGTGTTTGGCCCATGTGGAATTCGACAAGATCAACGAGCTGATCGAAAACTGCACCGAGGAAAACGTCAACGCGACCCGTGTGAAGATCCAGGCCTACCAATGGCGCGTGATGAAGCTGAGCCCCAGAAGCTACGGCGCCAAGACGACGATTGAGTCCACCGCCACGGTAAACACCTCCCACACCCGAACACGCGACGTAAGCGGATTAGACGTGCCCGAGATGCTGGCGCTCGAGAAGGCGTTGATGAAGACCGTCTTGCGTTAGGGCTGACCGCTGGGGAGCGTGACGCGTCGGTCGTCGGACGGAGGCGCAAGTGGCCGCAGTGATCGTGCAGCCGGGAGCGGCTCTCGCCAAGCGCCAAGGCGTGTGGGCGGATTCCGCCAGGCTCGGAGGCGGGCTGGCAGCTGCCGCTCACCCAGGCTTCTCGCCGGCCTCGATGCGGTGCTTGGGTCGACGGCAATGACCTTGCTGGAGAAGACCTTTATCGGCACAATCGAGCGTCAGGGCTGATTGTTGGGTGGCGTCCAACGAACAGGGGACTATTGGCTAGAACTTTCGTCTAAGGGTGCGCCCGACACGATGTCCCGGCGTTGACCATCCCCAACGCCCCCATGCTGCCGTCTGGAGATGGGACGCATGATGGGAAAATTGGACAGTCTATACATAACGCATTGATATTAAACGTATCGTGGCGGACGCCCTGTCCGCCAGCAATACCCAAGCAAATCATTGATTTAATTAAATTTGCAAACGAGGCAGCAATATCTGCATGCCTCCGCGACTGCGATCGGGTGAACCCGTTGCGCCCGCACGCGCGATTGCGCGCATCTCAAAGTCCGGGTTGCGCCGATACCGTTGAAAAAGTCGGCCCTGAGATCGGCGCTGGCGGGAGCGGATTTAGCAGAGTAGGGCTTCGCTTGGTCAGGCAGGCCTGACCTGCGGCCCGTTTGGCTTGAGTTTGGCGAGCTTCCTGAGGTTCTGGGCTGCTGCGGCGAGGTGGAACTCGTCTCTGGCGCCATTCGGTCCGCGCAGTCGCAACCGGTCGAGCCGCAAGATGCGCTTGAGGTGAGCAAACAGCATCTCGACCTTTTTCCGTTCGCGCCGCGAGGTGACATAGGCGTCGGTCTCGGCGATGTCCCTGGCCATGTCGCGGGCGCCCTCATGGATCGAGCGCAGGATCTTGCGAGCGGGCATGTTGGGTGAGCACTGCGGCTTCAGCGAGCAGGCGTCGCAGTCGAACTTGCTGGCGCGGTAACGCATCATGCCCTCGTCATCGACGAGCGGCCGCTCGGTTCGATAGGCCTTCTGGCGCGGCCTCAACTCCTTCCCGCCCGGGCAGGTGTAGCGATCGCGCGCGTGGTCATAGGCGAAGTCGGAGCGGCTGAAGGTGCCGTCGCTGCGCTGGGATTTGTCGAAGACCGGGATATGCGGCTCGATCCCGCGCTTATGCACCAGCCAGGCGAGGTTCTCGGCCGAGCCATAGGCGCTGTCGGCGGCTAGCCTGGCCGGCCAGAGGCCAAAACGCTCCTGCGTTCGGTCGAGCATGGTCCGGGCCGAGCCGACTTCGGCCTGCCGGATGGCGCGGCTGGCCTCGACATCGACGATGACGGCGTGGTCGAGGTCGATCAGGTAGTTGGTGGCGTAGGCGAAGAAGGCATGCCCCTTCAAAGCGCCGGTCCATTGCGCGGCCGGATCGGCGCGCGACACGAACTTCGGCTTCGCCTCGCTCGCCGCGCCCCAGGCGGCCTCATCGAGCGTATCGAGATATTCGCGCACCGAGCGACGCGTCCGGGCGAGATCGTGCCAGTCGACCAGCTCTGAGGCGTCCGCGGAACGTTGCTTGTTCGCATCGGCCTTGATCAGGCTGGCATCGACCGCGAAGCCTTCTCCGCCCACGAGCCCTTCTTCGATGCAACGCCGGACGGTCGTCTCGAACAGCTCACGCAGAAGATCGCTCTCGCGGAAGCGGCCATGCCGGTTCTTCGAGAAGGTCGAGTGATCGGGAACGTCGCCCTCAAGCCCGAGCCGGCAGAACCAGCGATAGGCGAGGTTCAGGTGCACCTCCTCGCACAGGCGCCGCTCGGAACGGATGCCGAAGCAATAGCCGATGAGCAGCATCCGGATCATCAGCTCCGGATCGATCGAGGGCCGACCCATCTCGCTGTAGAACGGCCGCAGATGTGCGCGGATCTCGGAAAGATCGACGAACCGGTCTATCGACCGCACCCAATGATCGTCCGGCACGTGACGCTCAAGACTGAACTCGTAGAACAGCGCCTCCTGCGCCACCCGCCGTTCACCCATCATCGCGCCGCCCTCCGCCCAAGACGACTGAATCAGGACTTCACACCCGCAGCAACGACGACTTTTTCAACGACATCCGCCATCGGCGGACATTGAGACCGAATCCGGAAACGCGCACTCAAGCTCTGGCCGCGAAAGCCATCGCGACCCCGCAGATGACGTCAGTCGGCTTGTCATTCTGGCATCAAAACGAACCCCAGCGGAAAGTCGGGCGCACTGCATCCGACTTCGGGTTCAGCCATTTCCTGAAGCATTTGCGCTAAATCAAACCTAGCGATGCGCGTGCATTCCGAACGCCACAACTGTGTAGACAAGCTCCGCCAAATCCATATTCTCTTTTTTCGATCTCTAATCTGGCGACGGCGCGATTTATGAACGCCCGAACGCGAAAGGACCGGAGATGGCGACCGAGTCTGCACGGGCGAGCGGCCCGGCGACCACCACAGAAGAGCCCACGAGGCGAGCCGAATTCCTGGCTTTCCTGACCCTGGCGGTGCTGATCTGGCCGATCATCGCGGTAGGAGTGGTCGGCGGTTACGGCTTCCTGGTGTGGATGTTCCAAATCATTCTCGGCCCACCTGGCCCGCCACATTGAGGACGGGCCGATGGAACGGGTTGTCATCGATCGCGGACGCCGCAACTTCCTGACAGGCCGGCGCCTCTCACTGCCCGACAAGGTGCGCCCGCCTTGGTCCCGTACGGCGTCGATCGCGGCGGCCTGCACCGGTTGCGGAGCCTGTGTTCCTGCTTGCCCGCAGCACATCATCGCGCTCGACGAGGCCGGCCGGGCCGCCATCGACTTCACCGGGAGCGAGTGCAGCTTCTGCGGCGCCTGTGCCGATGCCTGTCCCGAGCCGGTGTTCGACCGTGCCATCCCCGCTTTTGAGCATCTGGCCGTGATCGGCCCGGAATGCTTCGCGAGCCGCGGCATCGTCTGCCAGAGCTGCGGCGATGTCTGCCCGGAGGCGGCGATCCGCTTCCGCCCGCAGCTCGGCGGGCCTCCATTGCCCGAGTTGGCGGCCGATCGCTGCAGCGGTTGCGGCGCCTGTATCGCGGTCTGCCCGGCGCAGGCCGTCGCCGTATCACCCCGCAGCCAGGAGGCAGCAGATGGCTGAAGAGTCGGGCCGCCGCTTCCATCACATATCGAGCGCCGTGGTCTCGGCCCTGCCGGCGCGCGTCGATGCCGTGCTGACCAGCATCCGCGAGCTGCCGGAGACCGAGGTGCACCGAGTCGAGAACGGCAAAATCGTGATCGTGCTGGAGGGATCGAGCACCGGCGTGATCGGCGACCGCCTGGCTGCCATCAGCCTGATCGACGGGGTGCTGTCGGCCAACATGGTGTTCGAGCAGATCGAAAACCTCGAAAGCCTCGACGACATTGGAGTAGACCCATGACCCTGTCCCGTCGCGAGATGCTGAAGGCGCATGCAGCCGGCGTTGCCGCGCTCGCCGCCAATATGAGCGTTCCCGCCGAGGCCCAGCCGGTGACCGGCGGCGTCGACAGCCTGCAGATCAAATGGTCCAAGGCGCCCTGCCGCTTTTGCGGCACGGGCTGCGGGGTGATGGTCGGCGTCAAGGAAGGGCGTGTCATCGCCACGCACGGCGACATGAAGGCCGACGTCAACCGCGGCCTGAACTGCATCAAGGGCTATTTCCTCTCCAAGATCATGTACGGCAGCGACCGGCTGACCCAGCCGCTGCTGCGCAAGAGGAACGGCGTCTACTCCAAGGACGGCGAGTTCACCCCGGTCTCATGGGGAGAGGCCTTCGACACCATGGCCGCCAAGGCCAAGGAGACGCTCAAGGCCAAGGGCCCGACCGCGCTCGGCATGTTCGGCTCCGGCCAGTGGACGATCTTCGAGGGCTATGCCGCGACCAAGCTGATGCGGGCCGGCTTCCGCTCCAACAATCTCGACCCCAACGCCCGCCACTGCATGGCATCGGCCGCCTACGCCTTCATGCGCACCTTCGGCATGGACGAGCCGATGGGCTGCTACGACGATTTCGAGCATGCCGACGCCTTCGTGCTCTGGGGCTCCAACATGGCGGAGATGCACCCGATTCTATGGACGCGGGTGACGGATCGCCGCCTCGGCCAGCCGCATGTGAAGGTCGCGGTGCTCTCGACCTATACCCACCGGAGCTCCGATCTCGCCGACATCCCGATCGTCTTCAAGCCGGGCACCGACCTGGCGATCCTGAACTACATCGCCCACCACATCATCTCGACCGGCCGGGTGAACAAGGACTTCGTTGACAAGCATACGACCTTCGTGAAGGGCGCGACCGAGATCGGCTATGGCCTCCGGCCGGACGATCCGCGCGAGGTCAAGGCGAAGAAGGCGGCCGATGTCGGCGCCACGACGCCCATCGATTTCGAGGCCTATGCCGCCTTCGTGAAGGACTACACGCTGGAGAAGGTCTCGTCCCTGACCGGGGTCGAACCCGGCTTCCTTCAGCAGCTTGCCGAGCTCTATGCCGACCCCAAGCGCAAGGTCACCTCGTTCTGGACGATGGGCTTCAACCAGCATGTGCGCGGGGTCTGGGCGAACCAGCTCGTCTACAACCTGCATCTGCTGACCGGAAAGATCTCGGAGCCGGGCAACAGCCCCTTCTCGCTCACCGGCCAGCCCTCGGCCTGCGGCACGGCGCGCGAGGTCGGCACCTTCGCGCATCGCTTGCCGGCGGACATGGTCGTGACCAATCCCGAGCACCGCAAGCATGCCGAGGAGATCTGGCGCATTCCACACGGCATCATCCCGGAGAAGCCCGGCTACCATGCCGTCGAGCAGGACCGCATGCTCAAGGACGGAAAGCTGAATTTCTACTGGATTCAGGTCAACAACAACCTTCAGGCCTCACCGAACAACGCCAACGAAGCCTATCCCGGCTACCGCAATCCGGAGAACTTCATCGTCGTCTCGGATGCCTATCCGACAGTGACGGCAATGGCTGCCGATCTCATTCTGCCGGCGGCGATGTGGGTCGAGAAGGAAGGCGCCTACGGCAATGCCGAGCGGCGCACCCATGTCTGGCACCAGCTCGTCCAGGCGCCAGGCGAGGCGCGCTCCGACCTCTGGCAGCTCATGGAGTTCTCGAAGCGCTTCACCACCGACGAAGTCTGGCCCGCGGAGATCCTCGACGCCAACCCGAACTATAAGGGCAAGACGCTGTTCGACGTGCTGTATCGCAACGGCCAGGTCGACCAGTTCGCAGCGAGCGAAATCGATGCGGAATACGACAATTTCGAAGCCAAGAACTTCGGTTTCTATGTCCAGAAGGGGTTATTTGAAGAGTATGCGACGTTCGGCCGAGGTCATGGCCACGACCTCGGTCCTTATGATCTTTATCATCAGGTCAGGGGGCTGCGCTGGCCGGTGGTGGACGGCAAGGAGACGCTCTGGCGTTATCGCGAGGGGCTGGACCCCTATGTGAAACCGGGCAAGGGCGTCGAGTTCTACGGCAACAAGGACGGCAAGGCCCGGATCATCGCGGTCCCCTACGAGCCGCCGGCGGAATCGCCCGATGGCGAGTATGATTTCTGGCTCGTCACCGGCCGCGTGCTGGAACATTGGCATTCAGGCTCGATGACCATGCGCGTGCCGGAGCTCTACAAAGCCTTCCCGGGTGCGCGCTGCTTCATGCACCCCGAGGACGCCCGCAAACGCGGGCTCAACCAGGGTGCCGAGATCCGAGTGATCTCGCGCCGGGGCGAGATGCGCACCCGCGTCGAGACGCGCGGACGCAACCGCATGCCGCCAGGCGTGGTCTTCGTGCCCTGGTTCGACGCAAGCCAGCTCATCAACAAGACGACGCTCGACGCCACTGACCCCATCTCCAAGCAGACGGATTTCAAGAAATGCGCGGTCAAGATCCTCGCGGTCTGAGCGTGATGCGCTCGCGGGCCGTCCTTGGGGCCGCCCTGGCGGCGTGCCTCGTCCTCGCTTTCGGTGCCGCGCTCTCGCAGGAGGGCGCGCCAGTGAAGATCGTCCCACGCCTGACCGGCACCTCCGATCCGATGGCGCTCGACCGGGTGCCCGCCCTCGGCCGCCCGATCGTCGACGACGTCAAGCGCATGCGGAACTATCCGGAGCAACCGCCGGTGATCCCGCACGCCATCGATGGCTACCAGCTCACGGTCAACACCAACCGCTGCATGGACTGCCACAAGCGCGAGTTCACGGAAGGCTCGGGCGCGCCGATGATCAGCATCACCCATTTCCAGGACCGGGATGGGCAAGTGCTCTCCGACGTGACGCCGCGGCGCTATTTCTGCACCGCCTGCCACGTTCAGCAGACCGACGTCCCGCCGCTGGTCCAGAACCAGTTTCAGGACGCCAAAGACATCGGCCGAAAGCCATAGCGGGGCGAGACGATGGCCAGGATCAAATCCTTCATCCTGCGGCTGTGGGGCTTCGTCCTGCGCTTTTGGCACATCGTCAGCCGGCCGAGCGCCTATCTCAGCCTTGGGTTTCTCACACTCGGAGGCTTCATCTGCGGCGTGATCTTCTGGGGCGGCTTCAACACCGCGCTGGAAATCACCAACACCGAGAAATTCTGCACGTCATGTCACGAGATGCATGACAACGTTTACCAGGAGCTGCAGTCGACGGTGCATTTTTCCAACCGCTCGGGCGTGCGCGCGACGTGTCCCGACTGCCATGTCCCGCACGAATGGACCGCCAAGATCGCCCGCAAGATGCAGGCCTCCAAAGAAGTCTGGGGCAAGATCTTCGGGACGATCTCGACGCGGCAGAAATTCCTCGACCACCGGCTCGAGCTCGCCAAGCATGAATGGGCGAGGCTGAAAGCAAACGACTCCCTGGAATGCCGCAACTGCCATTCTTCCGTGGCGATGGACTTCACAAAGCAAACCCGCCGCGCGGCCGAAATCCATAGCCGCTACCTGATACCGAAAGAGAAAACCTGCATCGATTGCCACAAGGGCATCGCCCATCTCCTGCCAGACATGACCGGCATCGAGCCGGGATGGAAGGACGCCCCGGAGTTGCAGGGCAAGGGCAGCGCCCTCTGGCATGCGCCAGAGCGGGCTGTGCGGAACTATCTGGCGGAAATCGAGACGCGCCAGGGCGAATAAGGTGCCGGCGGGAGCTTGAGCACCGCTCGATGCGGAAAGGGGTGACGCCCCCCGATTCAGGCTCGATCAACGCTCCACTGCGCCTCTTCCGAGATCATCCCAGTTTCACGGCGCGGGCCAATGCCAGCCGACACCGAGCCGGTCGATGCGGGAGCGAAGATCGGGCCCCTCCCCCGGAAGCCGAGTGTAGCAGTTGCAGAGTGCCGGACCGGCGATGATTGCTGCGGATAGCCAGTTCTTCCACGGCCGCCTGCTGAATCGACGCTGAGAAGAACCATCTCCCTGACCGGCCCACAATAGCAATAGATCTACGAATTCCGTGTTCTTTCGGCCCCAAATTCCATTGCTTGCTGAATATAATGCGTCTCGCACGTCCATATTCGCGCGCGGTTGAATTGACAGTCCGAACCGATGACAAAAGCCCAAGAATTTCTTTGGTACATTCCAAACGATGTTAAGTCCGGTCACCGAGGCGACACCACCACCCTTGACCATAACAGCCTCGAAGCCCTCACCAGCCATGCCTTGGCGCTGGAGCGGTTCGGATGGAAAGGGGCCCTGATCGGCACCGGCTGGGGACGGCCCGATACCTTTTCTGTGGCGACCGCCCTGGCTGCGCGAACGAAAACATTCGAACCGCTGATCGCGATCCGCCCGGGCTATTGGCGACCTGCCAATCTGGCCTCGGCCGCCGCGACGCTGGACCATCTGAGTGGTGGTCGCGTGCGGATCAATATCGTCTCGGGTCAGGACGACCTCGCCGCATATGGAGACGAGGAAGGCGACCAGACACAGCGCTACGCCCGGACCAAGGAGTTCATGCAGCTGGTGCGCAAGCTCTGGACCGAGGAAGGCGTCAGTTTTCGCGGACAGTATTTTTCGGTCTCGAACTCAACCGTCGAACCCCGATTCCAGCCTAGCAAAGGCAGGGCGCACCCCCAGCTCTATTTCGGCGGCGCGTCGGAAGCGGCCGAGCACGTCGCGGCGACCGAGGCCGATGTCCAGCTGTTCTGGGGCGAGCCGCTCGCCGAGATCGCCCAGCGGATCGAGCGCCTCAACTCGCTGGGCGACCAGCTCGGCCGAGAGCTTGCCCCGCTGGAGTTCGGATTGCGCATCACGACGCTGGTCCGCGACACGACGGAGCAGGCCTGGGCCGATGCGGAGGCCAAGGTCGCGGCTATGGCAAAGAAGAATGGCGCAGGCTGGCACGACCACCAGAACTTCGTCGCCGTCGGCCAGCGACGGCTGCTCGAACTTGCCGAACGGGGCGAGGTGCTGGACGACAACCTCTATACCGCTCCCGGCAAATTCGGCGGCGGCGGCGCGGGGACGACTTGGCTCGTCGGCTCGGCCGCGGACGTTGCCGGATCATTGAAGAAGTATCGCGATCTCGGGATCACCAAGTTCATTCTGTCCGACACGCCGTATCTCGCCGAGATCGAACGCCAGGGCTTGCAGCTATTGCCGCTTCTTCGCGATGAGCAACCGCGATCGCAGGCACTTCCGGCGCCGCACTGAGCGGCGCCGGGAGCAACGGGGCGCCGGCTACACCGCCTTGGCGACCGGCTGCCATGCCTCGGGAAGAGCGAGGTTTCCGCGGAGTGTGGACGTGGCGTAGTCCCGTCGAAAGACCTTGCGCTCCTGCAGGATCGGAATGACCGTCTCGACGAATTCGTCGAAGCCGCCGGGCGTGAGATGGGGCGCGAACACGAAGCCGTCCGCGGCATCTTCCTGGACATAGCGATCGATTTCCTCGGCAACCTGCGCAGGCGTCCCGACGAATTGCTTGCGTGCGGTCACCTTGATGATGAGTTCGCGTATGCTGAGCTTGTCCCGCTCGGCCAGCTCGCGCCAGGCGCGCGCGGTCTCAAGTCGATTGTCGTAGCGCGCCGCGCGCCCCTGCGAGAGCTGCTCGATCGCCACGTCGGGGTCCACCTCGGGTGGGCCATCCGGATCATAGGTCGAGAGATCGCGATTCCAGACCTGCTCGAGGAAGACGATTGCGTTCTTCGGGCTCACCTGCTGCAGCCGTATGGCTTTCTGCTTTTCCAGAGCGTCTTCCAGCGTGTCGCCCAGAACGAAGTTGGCGCCCGGCAATATCTTCAGTGCCTCGCGGCTGCGGCCATGTTTGGCGAGCCTTTGCTTCACATCCGCATAGAAGGCCTTGCCCTCCTCAAGCGTGCCGTGGCGCGAATAGATGAGGTCGGCATGCCCCGCAGCGAGCTCCCTGCCCTCATCGGAGTCGCCGGCCTGAGCGATGACCGGAGCGCCTTGCGGCAACGGAGCTGGGCCGGTGCGCCCCGCGATATCGAAGTAAGGCGAGCGGGCATAGAAGTCGCCGCCTCGCCAGATCGATCGCGCGGTTTCGAGGAAGTCCCGCGCACGCTCGTAGCGCTCGCGAAACGGCAGATGATCGCCGCGACGGAAGTTCGCCCCTGTGAAGGCGCCGGGCGAAGTCACGACATTCCAGCCGGCGCGTCCCCCCGACAGGATATCGAGCGTCGCGAGCTGGCGTGCGAGCGGATAAGGCTCGTTGAATGTCGTCGTCAGCGTCCCGATCAACCCGACATGATCGGTGATCGAGGCCAACGCCGTGAGGATAGCCAGCGTATTTGGGCGGCCTACGACATCCAGCTCATGGAAGCGCCCCTTCTGCTCCCGGACCCGCAGCCCTTCAGCCAGGAAAATGAAGTCGAACTTGCCGCGCTCGACCGTCTCGGCGAAGTGCCGGAAGGACGAGAATTCGATCTGGCTGCCGGCAGCCGGATCGCTCCACACCGTGAAGTTGTTGACCCCTGGGAACTGCGCTCCAAGGATGATCTGTTTCTTGGTCATGGCATTCCTCCGAGCTCAAGCCGCCGCGGCGTAGCGATTGCGAGCAGCCGGCAGGCCGAAGCGGCTGCGCAGATGTCCGCCCACGGGTGGCGCGACGAGTTTTGCCGCGCGAAGAGCTGGCACCAGCGTGCCGATGACACGCTCAATCTGCGAGTGGGGATGGGACAGAACGAGGCGGACACCTTGGGCTCCGCTCGAGCTTGCGATCGCGGCGGCGGCGACCAGATCCTCGGCGGCGCTCCGATCTGGACCGATCCCTATATCGGCGATGACGACAGGTCCCTTCACCGCATCGCTGTTGCGAAGCTTCGCGACCGTTTCGGCAAAATCGCCCTTGGCCGACACGAAGACCACGTCGGCGGCGCGCGCGAAGGCCGGATCCGTTTCCGCCGTCCAGCTTACCGCGACGACAGGCTGGCCCTGGGGCGGCCTCGGCGTGATCGACGGGCCGAGCACGCGGAACTCGGCGCTTTGGAAGTCGATGTAGTGGAGCTTCGCGCCATCGACGAAGCGCTGGCTTTCCGTGTCGCGAATGACCGCGTCGACCTCCCAGCTGTCCCAGAGCCGCCTGACGACATCCACGGCGTCCAGCGCGTCGCGGTCCAGCGACGACTGGTCGACAGTTGGAAAGCCCTTCAGCGTGCCGATCGCGCTGCTGGCCTCGAGGCTGCGCTTCTCGTCGAAGCGCTGGGCCAGAAGCCCGGCCCTGCCGTCGCTCACATAGTCCAGCGTGGCGATCGCCGTCGAGACGTGGAAAGGCTCGACGAAGTTTATCGGCGCTCCCGCAATGATGCCGATCTCGCGGCTTCGGGGCGCAAGCCAATTGGCCAGAAGGAGCGCGTCGAGACCGTCGTCGCCGGGACGGGCAAAGCCATCTTCCAAAGTCAGGAATTCCGCGACCCCATCGAGCCGCGCGATGAGGTCGTTCCAGAACTCGCGCCAGTCGGGCCGGTCTGCTTCGCGATGGGCGCCGGCATCCAATCCGAGACCGAGCAACAAGGGAGGTTTCTGCGTCATCGTCACATTCCGATCTGCTTAAGCCGCCGAAGCCCGATAGGTCGCGAGCCGGTAGGACACCTTCGCCTCTTGCTCGGCCTTGATCGCTGCGACCCGCTTCGTCGCTTCTTCCAGGGATGCAGCGGGCGCATAGATCGGATAGGTGCCGACCTGTCCCGCCTTTGCGCCGATATGCTTCTCGAAGGGCAAGGAGCGGTAGAGCGTCGGATCCACGGCCGTGTCGAAGAGCGGCCGATAGCCGAGGGCGATGTACAACGCTGACGCTTCGGGCTGCCGGAAGCCGGTGGTCAGGTAGGCCCGGGTATAGCCGAGCTCCCCGGCACTCTCCTCGAGCGCCAGCACAATCTGCCGAGCGAGCCCTTGGCGCCGAAGGTCCGGGCGCGTCCATATGCGCTTGAACTCCGCCGTCTCGTCGTCATGGCTCATGAACGCCCCGCCCGCGATCGTTTCGCCATCGCGCTGCAAAAGCAGAAAGTTGCCGAACGGGGGCGCGAAAGCTTCTGGCGGGTAGCGCAATATCTCGGAGCGGGCGCCACCGGGTCGGCTCGCCGGGCCATATCGCCCGTCATACTCCGCAACGAGCCCCTCCAGAAGCGCCTCCGCGGCGGGGTCCAGGGGTGACGACCGCACGAACAGGTCAGCCATAGCATTCTCCGAAGTCACCGCAGCGAGCCCAGGTCCGACGCCGCTTGATCAATCAATCTATTAATTCTATAGACTATTCGAACATTACCGACTGTCAATGCCGCCGGCGAGCACGGATGCCCTACAAACTGAGCTTCCTCGACAAGAGTCCCCTGCAGGCGAAGGAGGCCGCCGGCGAAGCGCTTTCGCGGACGCTTCTGCTGGCAAAAACGGCGGAGGAGCTGGGTTTCGCCCGCTTCTGGGTGGCCGAGCATCACAACTCTGCGAAGCTGGCGAGCTCGTCTCCGGAGGTGCTGATCAGCTTTCTGCTGGCGCATACCAACCGCATCAGGATCGGCTCCGGCGGCGTGATGCTCCAGCACTACAGCGCCTACAAGGTGGCCGAGAACTTCAACCTCCTGGCCGCGCTGGCGCCCGGCCGCGTCGACATCGGCATCGGCAAGGCGCCCGGCGGCATGCCGCTCTCGACCCACGCCTTGCAGGGCGCCTACGACCCCGCCCGCAAGCCCGGTTTCGAAGCGCAGCTCACCGAGCTCGACCGCTTCCTTCGCGAACATCATGACGGCAGCGATGCCGGCAACCAGCTCGCCGCCTTTCCGGCGCCGGCGCAGCCTGCGGAACGCTTTCTGCTCGGTGCGAGCAGCGAAAGCGCGAGGCTCGCGGCCCGTCTCGGCTGGAGCTTCGTCTATCCCGGCCATATCCACGGCGACGAAGCCGCCATCGGCGAAGCCGTTGCGGCCTATCGCGATGCCGGCGGCACCTCGGTGTTGCTGGCCGTAGGTGTCGTCACGGCCGAAACGGATGATCTGGCCCAGAGTCTGGCGCCCGACACGCGCCGCTTCCGCGTCGACATAGAGAACGGCCAGGGCGTCAACGTCACCAGCCGGGAGCAGGCCCTCGAATACGTCCGGCAAACGGGCTCTCGGCAATACCGCATCGAGGAGCGCAGCTCGCTCCTCCTGCGCGGCGCGCCGGCGCAGGTCCATGCCGGGTTGCAGCGTTTGCACCGGGCTTTCGGCATCGACGAGTTCATCGTCGATTGCCCCGTCACCGAAGGCGCCTGGCGCCTGAAGACGATCGAACTGCTGGCGGCCGCGGCCCAAGCCTCCCTCGCCGCCTGACGCTGCAAAAAAGGAACGACGCCATGGTCACGAGAAGAACGCTTCTGGGCGGGGCGGGAGCGGCAGCCCTGTCGGCGGCCACCGGCCTGCGTCAGGCCAGCGCGCAGACAAAGGGAGCGCCGGTCAGGGGCGGCTCCCTGACCTGGGGGGTGGAGACCGAGCCCAGCACCCTCAACCCCCATCTCAACGGCCAGGCGAAGGCCAAGCTCGTCCTGCGCAACGCCTATGAGACGCTGCTCGCCCGCACGCCGGATGGCGGCTACGTGCCCTGGCTGGCGAAGGACTACGCCATCTCGGAAGACGGCAGGACCTACACCTTCACGCTCAGGGACGACGTGACGTTCCACGATGGCGAGAAGCTGGATGCCGCCGCCGTCGCCCTGAACTTCGCCAAGCTGAAGGAACCGACCTATTCGGGCAGCATCAGCGCCGGCCATGTCTCGCATGTCTCCGAGGCCATCGCCGTCGACGCCCGCACGCTCGTCCTGAAGCTCAGCCGGGTCTACGCCCCCTTCCTCGACGGCGCGGCGGGGATCGAGATCCTGTCGCCGAAATCATTTGCTTCGGCGCAGCTCAAGGCCGGCGGGTCGGAGATCGCCGGAACAGGCCCCTTCAGGATCGAGCGCTATGTGAAGGGCCAGGAGATCCGTTTCGTCAGGAACCCCGCCTATAACTGGGCGCCGGCCAATGCCGGGCATCAGGGGCCCGCCTATCTCGACAGCGTCACCTACCGGTTCCTGCCCGAAGCCGCAGTGCGGACCGGCGCGCTGACCTCGGGCCAGGTCGACGTGATCGAGGGCATATCCGGCAACGACGCCGGGCTGTTCAAGGACAATCCCGAATTCACGTATCAAAGCGCGCTCAATACCGGCACGCCCTACACGCTCTACCTGAACGTGGCCCAGGGACCGAGCGAGGATGTCCGGGTCCGGCAGGCCGTCCTCGCCGCCGTCGATGTCGAGCGGGTCATCCGCTCCGTCTATCGCGGCGAACGCCAGCGCGCCTGGGGCATCCTCACCCCGGCCGACACCGATTTCTACGACCGCAGCATCGAAGGCAGCTATGGCTTCGACCCGAAGCGCGCGAACCAGCTGCTCGACGAGGCCGGCTGGAACAGCCGCGATGCGGAGGGCTTCCGCACGAAGAACGGCAAGCGCCTGACGATCGAGATCGTCCAGTCGCAGGCGACGTTGCGCGACCAGCGCGACATCCTGCTTCAGGCCGTGCAGGCCCAGGCGCGACAGAATGCCGGGCTCGACCTGGTGCTGCGCTATGTCGACGCCGGCACCTACACGACCCGGCAGAACGACGGCCAGTACGGCATCATCCCGAACTCGACCACGACGCAGGAAAACGGCGTCACGATCTATTTCCACTACCTGCCCCGCGATAAGGGCGGCTCGATCAACTACAGCCGCACCGAAGCCCCCGAGATATCGGCATGGCTTGACGAAGCGGCCTCGACGCTCGACGCGAAGAAGCGCTTCGAAATCTACGCTCGCCTCCAGCGTTTCGCCCTGCTGGAGCAGGCTTACGGCCTGCCGCTCTATGTGCCCGACGATCAGATCGCGGCTTCCGCGCGGGTCAAGGGCGTGGGTTTCCGCCCGTTCAAGCGCCTTCCAGAGAACGCCTACGACATCTGGCTGCAGGGCTGAGCCCGCATTGCCGAAACCCGCGCTCGCCGCCGATCGATACGGAGATAGAACTGCAATGCTCGTACGCAGGCATTTTCTGAGCCTGGGCGCCGTGCTCCTGGCGGCGACTGCCCTTTGCGCGCCCGCCCTGGCGAGCGACAGGAAGCCCGTCAGCGGCGGCAAGCTGACCTGGGGTGTCGAGACCGAGCCCGCCACGCTCAACCCGCAGCTGAACGGACAGGACAAGACCAAGCTCCTGCTGCGCAACGCCTATGAATCGCTGCTCGCTCGCACCGCTGAGGGCGGCTATGTGCCCTGGCTCGCGACCGACTACGATATTTCCGAGGACGGGCGGACCTACACGTTCAGGCTGCGCGACGGCGTGACATTCACGGACGGCCAGGCGTTCAATGCCGCCGCCGTCGCGACGAACTTCGCCAGGCTGAAGGACGCGACCTATTCCGGGAGCGTGAGCGCCGGCCCCGTCGCCCGCATCATCGACATCAAGACACCAGACGAGCGCACCGTCTCCTTCACGCTCGACCGGGTCTACGCGCCCTTTCTCGACTACGCGGCCGGGCTCGAACTCCTCTCGCCCGGCGCCTTCGCATCCGGTCAGCTCAAATCAGGCGGGCCGGAGATCGCCGGGACCGGCCCCTTCATCCTGAAGCGCTATGCGAAGGGGCAGGAAATCCGGTTCGCCAGGAATCCCGACTATAACTGGGCGCCCGCCAATGCAGGCCATCAGGGACCCGCCTATCTCGACGAGGTCACCTATCGCTTCCTGCCGGAATCGTCGGTGCCCACGGGCGCCCTCAGCTCCGGTCAGGTTGATGTGATCGAGGGCGTCTCGGGCAACGATGCCGGCCTGTTCAAGGGCCATGCCGATTTCAGCTACCAGACGGCGCTCAACACCGGCACGCCCTATTCGCTGTTCCTCAATGTCACCTGGGGACCGACCGAGGATGTCAGGGTCCGCAAGGCCCTGATCGCCGCCATCGACGTCGATGGCGTCCTGAAATCGGTCTATCGCGGCGAGCGCACCCGAGCCTGGGGCATCACCTCGCCCGTCGATACGCAGTTCTACGACAAGACCATCGAGAAGAGCTACGGCGCCGATCCGAAACGCGCCAACCAATTGCTCGACGAGGCCGGCTGGACCAGCCGCGACCCGCAGGGTTTCCGCACGAAGGATGGAAAACGGCTGACGATCGAAGTCGTGCAGGCCCAGGCGACCGTGCGCGACCAGCGCGACGTGTTGCTGCAGGCATTGCAGGCGCAGGCACGGCAGAATGCCGGCATCGATCTCGCCATCGTCTTCGTCGACGCCGGCACCTACACGGAGCGGCGCAAGACCGGTCAGTTCGGATCGATCGCCAATTCCAACACGCCGACCGACGCCATCGACATCGAGTATCACTATCTGCCGGTCGATCGGGGTGGCTCGATCAATTACAGCCGTGCGGCCGCGCCGGAACTGTCGCAGTGGCTGAAGGAAGCCGCCTCGACGCTCGATCACAAGAAGCGCTTCGAGCTCTACGCCAGGCTGCAGCGCTTCGCGATCCTCGACCAGGCCTATGCCCTGCCGCTCTACGAGCCGGAGGATCAGGTCGCGGCGGCGAGCTACGTCAAGGGTATCGGTTTCCGTCCGTTCAAGCAGATGCCCGAGAGCGCCTACGACCTCTGGCGCAGCGAATAGCCGATCTCTCGACTCCTCTTCGGCCGGTGCATGCCGGCCGATGATCGCAGGAACGGAAGAGCATGGATTCCCATAATACCTCGGCCATCAACCCCGCGCCCGCCCTTGGCGCATCCCGCCCGTTCCGGCTGCGGCGCAACGGCCTGACGGCGCAGATCGCGGGCCGGGTCGGTTCCGGCCTGCTCGTGCTCTGGGCCGCCGTGACGTTGAGCTTCGTCAGCCTGCATCTGGCGCCGGGCGACATCGTCAGCCTGCTGATCGGCGAGCAGTTGCGCACGCCCGAAGTGGAAGCGGCGATCCGCGCCGAATGGGGCCTCGATGAGCCGTTGCTGTCGCAGTATCTCAGCTATCTCACGCGTATCCTCCACGGCGATTTCGGGCGCTCCTACATCCTCCAGACCGATGTCTCGCAGCTCGTGCTTTCGCAGATCCTGCCGACATTGAAGCTGACCGCGGCCGCGCTCGTCGTCGCGATCGTGTTCGCGGTGGTGAGCGCGGTCCTGACGGCCGGCCGGCGCATTCCACGCAGCGTCGCCGGCGCACTGGAGCTGACGCTTGTTTCGACGCCATCTTTCTGGCTCGGCATCCTCTTGCTCTATCTCTTTTCCTTCACGCTCAAGCTCTTTCCCGTATCGGGCGACAGAAGCTTCTCGGCGCTGGTGCTGCCCGCGCTGTCGCTCGGGCTGCCGCTGGGAGCGGTGGTGGGACAGGTGCTGCGGCAAGGGCTGGAGCGCGCGCTCGAGGAGCCGTTCGCGCTGACCGTCCGCAGCTGGGGCACGAGCGGCCTCGTGCTGCGGCTGCGGCACGGGCTGCGCCACGCGGCCTTGCCCGCCGTGACGCTGACGGGCTGGCTGGTCGGCAGCCTTTTGTCGGGCGCCGTCATCACGGAGTCGGTGTTCGGCCGGCCAGGGCTCGGCCGCATCACCGTCGAGGCCGTCCTCGGCCACGACATGCCGGTGGTGCTGGCCGTCGCGATCCTCTCCGCCTTCACCTATGTGACGCTGAGCACGCTGGTGGACGTGCTCTATCTGCTGCTCGACCCCCGCCTGCGTGACGAGAGCCGGGAGAGCGCCCGATGAGCGCGCTTCCGGCATCTGTGGAGGGCGAAGCCGAGCGCCGCCGCTCGTTACTGGGCTTCCTTTCGTCAAATCCCGGTATCGGCCTGGCTGGTCTCTTCCTGACCTTCGTCGCCGTCGCGACCTTCTGGCCGGCGCTTCTGGCCATGGCCGACCCCATCGCCGCGGATCCGCTGCAAGCGCAGCTTCCTCCTTCATGGGAGCATTGGTTCGGCACCGATCATCTCGGGCGGGATGTCTTCTCGCGCGTCGTCCACGGCGCGCGCTATTCGATCCTGATCGGCGTCAGCGCCGTCGCCCTCGCCGCGACGGTCGGCTCTGCCCTCGGCCTCCTCGCCGGCCTGTCCCGCGGCCTCGTCGACGAGATCATCACCCGCTTTCTCGATGTGGTCTCGGCCTTTCCGGACCTGTTGCTGGCGCTGGTGCTGATCTCCTTCACCGGGCCCGGCACGACCAACCTGATCTTCGCGCTCGGGGTCGCCTTCATCCCGCGCTTTGCCCGCGTCGTCCGCGCGCAGACCTTCGTCATCGCCAGAAGCGGCTATGTCGAGCAGGCCAGGACCTTCGGCCTCAGCAGAACGGTCCTCGTGCTGCGCCATGTGTTGCCGCATGCCGTCGCGCAGGTGCCGATCCTCGCCACTATCGGCCTCGGCACCGCGATCATCGGCGCCGCCGGCCTCAGCTTCCTCGGCATGGGCCCGCAGCCGCCGGCGCCGGAATGGGGGGCGATGCTGGCGGAGGCGCGCAACTACCTGCGGGTCGCCTGGTGGATCGGGGTCTGGCCCGGCCTCGCCATCACTCTGAATGTCATCGCGATCAGCGTCCTCGGGCGGCGCTGGCAGGCCGCCTTCGAAGGCAGGAGGGCAGGATGACACCGCTCGTCGAGATCCGAGACCTCACCATCGCCTTCCGTCACGGCCGGGAAGAGAATCGCTTCGTTCATGGCATCGACCTGACGATCCATCCGGGCGAGACGGTCGCTCTGGTCGGCGAGTCCGGTTCGGGCAAGTCGGTGACGGCCCGCGCGCTGATCGGGCTCTCCGGCCCCGGCGCCGTCATCGGCGCCAGCCGCTTCGACATTGCCGGCGGCGGCGTGGTCGGCTTTCGCGAGCGCGACTGGCGGCGCCTGCGCGGCGAGACGATCGGCTTCGTCCTGCAGGATGCGCTCGTCTCGCTT
This sequence comes from Bosea sp. NBC_00550, assembly GCF_026020075.1. Taxonomy (NCBI): domain Bacteria; kingdom Pseudomonadati; phylum Pseudomonadota; class Alphaproteobacteria; order Hyphomicrobiales; family Alloboseaceae; genus Allobosea; species Allobosea sp. NBC_00550. The sequence goes on along the minus strand of NZ_CP102772.1, from coordinate 4,982,248 downwards.
GACCCGCTGCGCAAGGTCTCCCAACAGCTCGCGGACGCCTTCGGCAGTCCGGGCGTGTTCAGGCGCCGCGACATCCGCGACGAGAGCCGTGCCCTGCTGCGCTCGGTCGGCATTCCCGATCCTGAGCGGCGCCTGCCGCAATATCCTCACCAGCTTTCAGGCGGGCTGCGGCAGCGGGCGCTGATCGCCACGGCCATCGCCCGGCAGCCGTCCCTGCTGATCGCCGACGAGCCCACCACGGCGCTGGACGCGACCGTGCAGAAGCAGATTCTCGACCTGCTGGCGGAGCGGAAGCAGGCCGGGCACACGCTGCTGCTGATCAGCCACGACCTCGCCGTCGTGTCGCGCCTCGCCGACCGCGTCCTGGTGATGAAGCAGGGCCGCATCGTCGAGGAAGGACCGACGCACCAGATTCTCACCCAGCCGGTACATCCTTATACGCGGCAGCTGCTCGATGCCGTGCCTTCCGCTGGTTCCCGAGGCTTTCGATTATCGCCGGCCTCGCCGGCAGAAACCGGCACTCCCTCCCCGCAATCGCCAGCAGAGCGCCAACGCATTCCGCTGCCGCCGAAGCGCATCGACCCGGCTCAGCGCGTGCTCGCGGCCAGCAATCTCGTCAAGCGCTATGGTGGTCCGAGCGGCGCCTTCGCGGTCAACAACGTCTCCTTCGATCTGGCTGCCGGCGAGGCCCTGGGCATCGTCGGCGAGTCCGGCTCGGGCAAGACCACCGTGGCGAAGATCGTGCTCGGGCTCGTCGAGCCCGATAGTGGGGCGGTTCTCGTCGACGGCCAGCCCTGGAGCCATCGCAGCGAGGCCGAGCGCCGTTCGCGGCGCGCCAGCATGCAGCTGATCGCGCAGGACGCGCTGAGTTCCTTCGATCCGCGCTACACCGTCGAGAAGATCGTCGGCGAAAGCCTCGATACGGTCGGCATCTTCGGCCGCGACCGACGCCGGCGCGTCGTCGAGGTTCTCGACGCCGTACGCCTGGGGTCCGCCTTCCTCGACCGTTATCCGCGCGAGCTTTCCGGCGGACAGCGCCAGCGCGTCGCGATCGCGCGCGCCTTTGCCCCGCGTCCGAAACTGTTGATCGCCGACGAGCCGGTCAGCGCGCTCGACGTCTCCGTGCAGGCGCAGGTGCTCGATCTGCTGGCCGAGCTGCAGGCGGCATCGGGCACCGCCCTGCTCTTCATCTCCCACGATCTCGGCGTCATCCACCATCTGACGGATCGTGTCCTGGTGATGAAGGACGGCCGGATCGTCGAGGCCGGCGCGGTCGAGACGGTCTTCGCGCAGCCGAGCCACAGCTACACGCGCGCCCTGCTCGATGCCGTGTCCACTCTCTCCTGAGCTCGACGCAACCGCTCAACGATAGACCCAAGAGAAGGAGTTCCCCATGTCGTCCGCCCCTCGCCGCCGCCTCAAGACCCTGATGGGGGCCTCCAATGTCATCACGGCTTCGAACGATGCCGATCCGGCGGCAGGGGCGAAGCGAGCCGTCGAATTCGCTCGCAGGGCGGAGGCCGAGAAGATCACCGGTCTCTTCACGGCCGACCTGCTGCAGATCGACCCCGCCGGCCTCGCCGGAACCGCCGGAGTGCAGGACCCGATCATTGCGCTCGCCGCGCTCAGCCAGGTGACGTCGCGGATCGGCCTCGTGGCGACGGTCTCGACGACGTTTCACCACCCTTACAATCTGGCACGCCTGATCGGCACGCTGGACCACGCCAGCGGCGGCCGCGCCGCCTGGAACGCCGTGACCTCCTCGGTCGGCGAGGAGAATTTCGGCGAGGCGCTGCTCAGCCCGGAAGATCGCTATGCGCGCGCCGCGGAGTTCATCGAGATCGTCAACGCGCTCTATGATGCGAATGAGCGGGACGCCTTCGCGCGCAAGGCCTCCGGAGCGATCACGCTCGACCCGACGAAATTCCATCGCATCGACTACCGGGGCCGGCATTTCAGCGTCCAGGGACCGTTGAACGTGCCGCCGCTGCCGCAGGGGCGCCCGGTGCAGTTTCAGGCCGGCCAATCCGAAGCCGGCATCAATGTCGGGGCTCGCTATGCCGAGGTCGTCTACACCTCGCAGCCGAAGCTGGAGGGCGCGATCGCCTTCGTGACCGAGCTGCGCCGCCGGGCTGCAAGCTTCGGACGCGGCGACAGCCTGCCCTTCGTGATGAACTCGTTCCATTCGGTCATCGGGGAATCCGATGCGGACGTCGCCCGGCGCCTGAAGGAAAAGCATGAGCGCATCGACTACGAACTGGGACGCCTCAAGCTTGCCGACATGCTCGGAGGCGATGTCGACCTGTCCGGGCTGCCGCTGGACAAACCCCTGCCCGACAGCCTCCTGCCGGAGGTGACGAGCACCAACCGGCGGCGCGGGCGCGTGGAAATCTTCAGCCGTTATGCCAAGCAGGGGCTGACGCTGCGCGAGCTCATCATCGAAGCGCAGGAGACCGGTCACTGGTCCGTCGCGGGAACGCCCGAACAGTTGGCCGATGCGATCGAAGAACGCTTCCGGGCGGGCGTGCTGGATGTCCTCACCCTGCACGGCCTCGGCAACCCCGATCAGGAAGACCTGCTGCTCAACGGCCTGCTGCCCGAGCTGCGCCGCCGCGCGCTGATCGACACCGACTATGTCGGAGGCGACTTCCGCTCCAACCTTCAGCTGCCGCCCGTGGCATCGAATTCAGCTGCCCCTTCGATCGCTCGCAGCGCCTGAAGCCGTCTCTTGGAACGGGCACCATCTGCCCGTTCCATTTCTCTCCTGCCGCCGAGATCATTATTCCCCGCATCCACCATTGCGGAGAAGATGTTGCTAATAGCCCAAAGCTTGATAGAGAAAGTATACATTCAACGCATGGGTGGATCAGGTGCTGACCAACAAGGGGAAATACGGTCTCAAGGCGATCGTGCATCTCGCCCGGCTGGAAGCCGGCGAAACCGCGCAGGTCGCCGACGTCGCCCTGAAGAACAACATCCCTAAGAAGTTCCTCGACGCCATCCTGCTCGATCTGCGCAATGCCGGCATGCTGCGCAGCAAGAAGGGGCCGGGCGGCGGCTACGCGCTCGCCAAGCCGGCTCGCTCGATCAAGGTCGGGGCCGTGATCCGCGCCTTGGAGGGGCCGATCGCGCCGATCGCCTGCGCCAGCCGCTCTGCCTTTCGCGCCTGTGAAGATTGCGGCGACATTGACTCCTGCCCTGTTCGCTCGGTCATGAGCGACGTCCGCGATGCCATCGCAGGCGTCGTCGATACGACAACGATCGCCGATCTGGTTCAGCGGTCGATGACGAGCAGGCCGCTTCAGGCTGACTACGCAATCTAATTATCTACTAATTATATAGACAATAGAACCCTCGCCGCTTAACAAATTCCTGCGGCATTCGGAGCCGCACAAAGAATGCGGTGACGGATGAACCAACAAGCTTCGCCTATCGCGGCGCGCGACATTCACGCCGATGCGTTCAAGGCCGTGATGAGAAATGTCGCGGGCGCCGTGAGCGTCATCACCGCGAGCCATGATCGGCGCCGTGCAGGTTTGACCGCCACTTCGCTGACGGCGCTGTCCGCCGACCCGCCCACCGTCATCGTCTGCGTCAACCGCAACGCCTCAGCCTGGCCGACGATCGAAGCCGCCGGCCACTTCGCGATCAACGTGCTCGCGGCCCGGCACCAGAGCATCGCGGATCGTTTCGCCGGGCGTGGTGGCTTCAAGGGCGAGGCGCGCTTCGAAGAAGGCGACTGGGCTCGCTTGGCAACCGGCGCGCCGACGCTCGACGGCGCCCTTGCGGTGCTCGATTGCGAAACCGAGGAAGCGATCGAGCGGCATTCGCACACCATCCTCATCGGCCGCATCAAGGCGATCCGGCACGCGCAGGATGAGGGCGCCCTGCTCTATTGGCGAGGCCTCTATGGCAAGCTCGACGAGAGCTTGCAGTACGGCGCCGGTATCTGAGGCGCACCGATTCGCGCGAGAGAGATTTCGAAGGCGAACCGCTGATTGTTCCATGCAAAGCCAGCGCGCGCTTGGCCCCGGACTCCGTCCGCGAGACACTGCCGGCGAAGGCGGCTGTTCTTGAAACCGTCGCCCCGGCAGAGGACCGTCCTCTAAATCAGTCCAAATTTGCCAATCCGTTTCATTGACCGAACGAAGCCAACAGGCAGATCATCAGGGCTGCACGAGGGAGCAGCCCCATGTCAGTCCTCATCGTTCCAGGCCTCCACGATTCCGAGCCCGCTCATTGGCAAAGCCGATGGGCAACCGAAATCGACCGGGCCGAGCGTGTTCAACAGAAGGACTGGCATGCGCCGGATCTGGAAGCATGGATCAGCGCGATCCATCGGCATGTGATGCGGCGCCCCGGCGCCGTCCTCGTCGGGCATAGCCTTGGTTCGACGCTCATCGCTCACCTGGCAGCCCGCTATCCCGATCTTCCAATTGGCGGTGCTTTGGTGGTGGCCCCGGCGGATCCCGAACTGAGAATCTCGAGGGTTCAGGGCATCACCTCGTTCGGCCCCCTGCCGGACGTGCCGTTTCAGTTCCCGGCGATTGTCGTGGCCAGCCGAACGGACCCCTACATGGCGATCGATCGCGCGCGGATCATCGCGAACATGTGGGACGCCGCCTTTGTCGATCTCGGGAACGCCGGACACATCAACGTCGCCAGCGGCCATGGCAACTGGGCCGAGGGGCTGCGCTTGCTCGACCAGCTTCTCTGGCGTCGCGGGAGCATCGCGCCGGAGCACCGTGTCGGTCGCTCGGGCACCACATCCCGATTGCATTGAAGCTGCCCGCTAGGAAGATGCAGGATACCGACCGACGCCCTCCTTGGAATGAACCGGCAACTCCTAACCGGCAACCAAACACTCGCCTGGCAACCGCTTGCTCCTGAAGACAGCCTCGGGAGACGGTCCTTCTCCGAACAGCTCGGGGTTCGCACGGATTATCGTTTTCTGACCCCTGAGCATGGCGCGCGGCTCCGCTGACGCTTAGCTGAGCGGGGCGTTTTGCTATGGCTTGCCAGCAGGGTTCCCCATGACGTCCCCCCGCCAGCTTCATCTCGGCGCCTTCATGCGCCCGGTCAGCATCCACACCGGCGCCTGGCGCTATCCCGGCGCCTTTCCGGATGCCAACTTCAATTTCGGGCACCTCAAGCGCTTCGCCCGGAAGCTCGAAGCCGGCAAGTTCGACGCCTTCTTCATGGCCGACCACCTTGCGGTGCTGAACATGCCGGTCGAGGCGCTGAAGCGCAGTCATACGGTCACCTCGTTCGAGCCGTTCACGCTGCTTTCGGCGCTCGCCGGCGTGACAGAGCGCATCGGCCTCGTCGCCACCGCCTCGACCACCTTCGACGCGCCCTATCACGTTGCCCGGCGTTTCGCCTCGCTCGACCATATCAGTGGCGGGCGCGCCGGCTGGAACATCGTCACGACCTCGAATCCCGATGCCGCCCTCAATTTCGGCCTCACCGAGCATCGGGAGCATGGCGAACGCTATGACCGGGCGCGCGAGTTCTACGACGTCGTCACCGGCCTGTGGGATTCCTTCGCCGACGACGCCTTCATCCGCGACAGCGACAGCGGCCTCTATTTCGACCCCGACAAGATGCATGTGCTCGACCATACGGGCCCGCATCTCTCGGTGCGCGGCCCGCTCAACATAGCGAGGCCCGTGCAGGGCTGGCCGGTCATCGTCCAGGCCGGAGCCTCGGAGGCCGGACGCCAGCTCGCAGCCGAGACGGCGGAGGCGGTCTTCGCGGCACATCGCACGCTGGCCGAGGGGCAGGCCTTCTACGCCGACGTCAAGGGACGGATGGCGAAGTTCGGACGCAACCCCGACCATCTCAAGATCCTTCCGGGCGTCCTCGTCGTTGTCGGCGACAGTGTCGATGAGGCCCGCGAGAAACGGGCGCTGCTCGATTCCTTCGTCCATTACGACAGCGCCATCGCCTCGCTGTCGATCGCGCTGGGCCATGACGCCTCGGGCTTCGATCCCGATCTGCCGCTGCCCGAAATTCCCGACACCAATGCGAGCAAGAGCGGCCGCGAGCGCACCATCGCACTCGCACGCGACGAGAACCTGACGGTGCGCCAGCTCGCCCAGCGCCTCGGCGGCTATGGCGGGCTCGCCTTCGTCGGCACGCCGAAGACCATCGCGGATGCCATGGAGGAGTGGCTGGTGGAACGCGGCAGCGATGGCTTCAACGTGATGTTCCCTTACCTGCCGGCAGGGCTCGACGATTTCGTCGATAAGGTCGTTCCGGAACTGCAGCGGCGGGGGCTGTTCCGGACCGAGTACACCGGTCCCACGCTCCGCGACCATCTCGGCCTTCCACGCCCGGCCAACCGCTTCTTCGCCGGGCGGTAGCGGCGCGGCGCATCGCGCCGAATAGCTCCCGGTAAAGCCGCGCGGGTCGAACATTCCGTCCCGGAGCCCGGCCGAAGCGGATTTTTGCTTGCGATCGAATGTATTTGAAAAGCCATTCGATTGACGGAGCGCCGTCACCAAACGATTATTACTGATATCGCCGTGGTTCCGACCATGACGTTCGCGGGATTTGTTGGAGCAGCTTGCACCGCGTCACCAATGCTAAAAGCACCACGAGCATAGCCGTGGGCTCCTTTTATTTTGAGGAAAGCCCATGATTGTGCCCTTCAATTTCATCGTCCACGCTCTGCTGCGCCTGTCTGCTTTTCTGCACTGGACCCGCACCGGCGAAACGCCTCGTCGTGGCGGGAAGTAGACCGCCGACCTCACCGGCACAGCTTCGACCAAACACCGATTTTCAACGCGCCAAAGGCTCAAGGTCGCGGCCATCGCAGGCCCGCGCCGATGCTGCTTTTCATCTGAAGGTTTCTCAATGAATCAGGCCGAACTCCACACTGTCCGCCGCGCGTGGCGCCCATCCCCTCATAACGCCGCTCCTGCTCGTGTACATCGCCTGCTTGCGGCGGCAGTTGCCGTTTCCCTGCTTGCGACGGGCAGCCCGGCATTCGCCGCCGACAACCAGCCCGCAGGCAAGCCGGTCGCTGGTGGTACGCTGACTGTGGGCCTGGCGAGCGACACAGCGATCATCGACCCCTCGATCACGGGCAACTCCATCACGGCGCTCATCACGCGCAATCTCGTCGACTCCCTTGTCGGCCAGGCCGAGGATAATCGCTTCGCGCCCTGGCTGGCGGAACGCTGGGAGGTGAACGCCGACAACACCGTCTACACCTTCCATCTGCGACGCGGCGTGACCTTCAGCGACGGCACTCCGCTCGATGCCGAAGCGGTGAAGTTCAACTTCGACCGCATCCTCGACCCCAAAACCACGTCGAGCTACGCGAAATCGCTGCTTGGGCCGGTCGACAGCATCGCGGCCCCAGATTCCGGGACCCTCGTCATTTCCTACAAGCAGTCCTTCGCGCCACTTTTGCAGGGGCTCAGCCTGCCCTATCTCGGCATCCAGTCGCCGACCTATCTGCGCAATGCCAAGAGCACGACCAATACCGTCATCGGCTCAGGCCCGTTCCTGCTCGAAAGCTTCACCAAGGGCAGCGGCAGCCGGCTGACCAAGCGTGGCGACTACAACTGGGGCCCCGGCTATGCGGCGCATCAGGGGCCGGCCCATCTCGACGCCATCGTGTTCCGGTATCTGCCCGAATCCTCCGTTCGCCTCGGCGCTCTCAGCAGCGGGCAGGCACAAGCGATCGACGAGGTGCCGCCGGCCAATTTCCGAACGGTCCAGGCGGATAATCGCCTTCAGGTCGTGACGCGGGAGAACCCCGGCGTGAACCGCGCGCTTTTCCTCAACACGAGCCGGGGGCCTTTCGCCGATGCCCGCGTCCGCCAGGCCTTCCAGAGCGCCGTCGATGCGCCATCCGCGGTCAAGGCCGCCTTCTTCGGCAGCCTGAAGGCGGCCGACAATATCCTCGGCCCTTCGACGCTCTACCACGACCCGAAGATCGCATCGGGCTGGGGCTTCGACCCGCAGAAGGCCGCGAGGCTGCTCGACGAGGCCGGCTGGAGCGCCAGGGATGCCGAAGGCATTCGCGCGAAGGGCGGAGAACGGCTCGCCGTCCGTTTCGTCTACGACGCGGCCGCTTGGGGCGCCTCGGACCTGACGCTGGCCCAGGCCGTCCAGTTCTCGGTGAAGAAGGCGGGCTTCGACCTGCAGCTCGATCCGGTCGATGCCGGCGGCTACACGGCCCGCACGGGGGCGAACGACTATGATCTCACCTCGCTATACTATGTGCGCGCCGAGCCGGACATCCTGCGGACCGTCTTCCATTCGGCCTATATTCCTCCGAATGGCTCCAACAACGCCCGCGTGAAGAGCCTCGACGACATCCTGACGAAGGCGATCGGCGCCACCGGCGACGAGCGCCGGCGACTCTACGGCCAGGCGCAGGCCGAGATCATCGGCCAGGCCTATGCCGTGCCGCTCTATGTCGCCGCCTATCAGCTCGGCGCCTCGAAGAAGCTGCAAGGCATCAGCTGGGCAACGAACGCGAAGCCGAACTTCTACGATGCCTGGCTGGCTCCGTAAGGTCTTGCCCGTCGGGCTGAGGCGCCTTGGGGTGGTCGTCGCCGTGCTCTGGGGCGCGGCCACGATCACCTTCGTGGCGGTCAAGGCGATTCCCGGCGATCCCGTCGCGGTTCTCACCGGAGGCGAGAACATCGTCGACGCGGCCGAGCGCGAGGCGCTGATCCAACAATTCGGGCTCGATCAGCCATTGGCGGTGCAATATGCGCGCTATATCGGCCATGCGCTGCTCGGCGATTTCGGCCAGAGCTATCAATACCGGCAGCCCGTCGTGGACGTCGTCAGCGAGGCGGCCGGGCCGACGGTACAGCTCGCGGGCACGGCGATGGCGCTGGCTCTCGGCCTCGCCTTCGTCAACGCCCTGGCTACAGCCGGGCGGCGCAAGGGCCTGCGGACCCTTCTTGCCGGCCTGGAGCTCGCCGTGCTGAGCACGCCGGTCTATTGGGTCGGCCTTCTGCTGTTGACGGTCTTCAGCTTCTATCTCGGCTGGTTCCCGATCATCGGCGGAGAGGGCATCCATGCCCTGGTTCTGCCCGCCGTCGCGCTCAGCCTGCCCCTCGCGGCGCTGCTGAGCCAGGTCTTGCGGGACGGGCTGGAGGAAGCGCTCCTGCAACCCTTCGCCTTGACCGTCCGGACACGCGGCGTCAGCGAAACGCAGCTGCGCCTGCGTCATGCGCTGCGGCATGCCGCGCTCGCGGTCTCGACGCTCACCGGCACGCTCTTCGCCGGTGTTCTGGCCGGCTCGATCCTGACCGAGACCGTGTTCGGACGGTCCGGCATCGGCCAGATCACCTTGCAGGCGATCAAGACGCGCGACATGCCGCTCCTGCTCGGGCTGGTGATGCTGTCGGCTCTCGTCTCGGTGCTGATCAACCTGCTCGTCGATGCGCTCTATCTGCTGATCGATCCGCGCCTGCGGAGGGCGACGCGATGAGCGAGGTTCTCGATATCACCGCCCGCACCCGCGGCGGCAGGCGTGCCGGGAATCCGTGGCGCGCGCCGGGGCTGCTCGTCCCGCTCGCCTTCGTCCTGCTTCTTCTGGCCGCCGCCGGCGCGCCGCACTGGTTCACGTCGCTGGCGCCCGATGCGGTCGATACGGATGCGATCCTGCTGCCACCCGGCCTCGCGCACTGGTTCGGAACCGATCAGCTCGGCCGCGACGTCTTCACTCGCGTGGTCTACGGCACCTCGCAGTCCCTGGGCATCGGCATCGGCGCGACGCTCATCGGCTGCGCGGGGGGCGTGCTGCTGGGGACGGCGGCGGGTCTCGCACCGCCCGGACTGCAGCGCCTACTGGTGCGGCTGATCGACATCCTGCTCGCCTTTCCGGAAATCCTGCTCGCCCTGCTGATCATCGCTGTGCTCGGCCGAGGCCCCACGAACACCCTGCTCGCCGTAGGGCTTTCCAGCATCGCGGGCTATGCGAGGCTGGTGCGCTCGCAGGTGCTCCGCGTCTGGCAATCCGGCTACATCGAGCATGCCGTGGCGCTCGGCGAACCGACGCAGGCGATCATCGCCCGTCATGTCGTTCCCAACGCCGTCAGGCCGCTCGTCGTCCTCGCGACCATCGGCGTCGGCAACGCCGTGCTGTCGGCCTCGGCCCTGAGCTTCATCGGCCTCGGCGTGGTGCCTCCGGCCGCCGAGTGGGGGGCGCTTCTGGCCGATGGCCGCAACTTCCTCGACATCGCTCCCTGGGTCAGCTTCCTCCCGGCAACCGTCGTCGCAGCGTCGGTCATCGCGATCACGATCCTGGGGCGTCGCCTGCAGCTCCTGTTGTCACAGGGAGACGTGCCGTGAACGTCCAGCTCGCAGGGCGGCAAGACTTGACCGCGGCAGCACCGGCTTCTCGACCAACCATCATCGAAGTCGAGGGCCTGCGCATAGCCTTCCCCGGCAGGCACGGACCGACGGAGGTCGTGCGGGGCATCTCCTTTGCCGTCGGCTCAGGCGAAATCCTCGCCATCGTCGGCGAATCCGGCTCGGGAAAATCGGTGACCGCACGCGCGCTCGTCGGCCTGGCGGGACCGGGAGCGCAGGTGAGCGCCGAAGCGCTGCGCCTCTCGCGCCATGGCGGCGAATCCGTCGAGTTGCTCGGTCTCACAGAACGCCAGTGGTCCGGGATTCGCGGCCGGGAGATCGGTTTCGTGCTGCAGGATGCGCTCGTCTCGCTCGATCCCCTTCGCACGGTCGGGCGAGAGGTCGGCGAGCCGATCCTGACCCACGCGCTGGTCCCGCGAAGCGAGGTCGGCAAGGAGGTCGAAACCCTGCTTGCTCGCGTCGGCGTCCCCGATCCGGCGATGCGTGCCGCGCAGTATCCGCACGAGCTCTCCGGTGGGCTGCGGCAGCGAGCGCTCATCGCCTCCGCATTGGCCGCCCGCCCGCGCCTGCTCATCGCGGATGAGCCGACAACCGCGCTGGATGTCACTGTCCAGCAGCAGATTCTGACGGTGTTCGGCGGGCTCGCCAAGGCCGGGCACGGCATCCTGCTCATCACGCATGATCTGGCGGTGGCGGCACAGCTCGCCGACAGGATCGCCGTGATGCAGAACGGCGAGCTGGTCGAAACCGGCCCGGCCGGCGAGGTTCTCCGGAACCCGCGTCATGAATACACGCAACGCCTGTTATCGGCCGTGCCGGGCGCGGCGACGCGAGGCCGCTGGCTGTCCGCGCCCGGCCTGCGGCCGGTCAAGGCGCAGCCCGACCGCCTGGAACCCATCCTCGCCATGCACGACATCGCGGTCAGCTTCGCACGCCCGGATCGCGGCGTGACCCATGCCGCGAATGGTGTCTCGCTTGAAGTCTACCGGGGCGAAACCCTCGGCATCGTGGGGGAATCGGGCTCCGGCAAGACGACGATCGGCAAGGTCGCGCTCGCGTTGCGCAGGCCGGATGAGGGTGAAGTCCTCTTTCGCGGGCTTCCTTGGAGCCAGCCATCCGAACGCCTGCGTCGCCCTTTGCGCCGGCACATCCAGACGATCGTCCAGGACCCGCTGAATTCCTTCGACCCGCGCTATACCGTCCAGCGGATCATCGAGCAGCCGCTTCGCCTTCACACCGGCCTTGGCAAGGCCGAGCGAGCGGAGCGCGTGCAGGAGCTGGTTCGGCTGGTCAATCTGCCGCCGGATATCCTCGGCCGGCGGCCGACCACATTGTCGGGCGGCCAGCGGCAGCGCGTCTCGATCGCGCAGGCGCTGGCCAGCGAGCCCGATCTGCTGATCTGCGACGAACCCGTTTCCGCGCTCGATGTCACGACGCAGGCGCAGGTGCTCGACCTGCTGATCTCGCTTCAGCACCGGCTCGGGCTGGCGATGCTCTTCATTTCGCATGACCTCGGCGTGATCCGCCATATGAGCGACCGCATCGCGGTGATGAAGGACGGCGTCATCGTCGAGACCGGCCCAGCCGAAGACGTGTTCAGCGCGCCTAAACACGCCTATACGCGCCGCCTCCTCGAAGCGGTTCCTCGGCTGTAGCTGCTCGTCTTGCCTGAAACACTGAACCTGCCGACGCCCTTTCAAACCCCTCCGGCCGAAGGACTGTGGGCTTCAAGCGATCGGCAGGGGAAACACGCCTGGCGCCAGAAAGTCGCGGACCCGTGTCAGTCACGGCCTGACATAGGTCCAGCCTTTCTCCTGCAACTCCATGACGCGCACGACGCCGGATTTCACCACTGCTGCCTCCGGAATGAGGGCAATGTCCTTGTTCTCGGCCTTGCTCATGCCGGCCTGGGTATTTCCGCAGGCTTTGAAGGAGATCGCGGATGTGCTCGCCGCAATCGCCTTGATCCGTGCCTTCACCGGTGACGTGTCATCCCGCAGCATGTGGAGGCCAGGCCCGAAGGTGACGACTTCGATCTCCACTTTCTCGCCGAGGTCCTGGTAATATTGCGCGACATTGGTCGCATTGTTGAGCGCGAGATTCATCATCCCGGCTTCGTTCGTATTCACCTGCAGGATGAGGTGATGCGGCTTCTTGTCGGCCGCCTGCAGCTTGGCTGTCGGAACCGGCATGGGCTTCTTGTCTTGCGCCGCCGACGGCGACACGGCGACGAGGAGGCCCAGTCCGCCCGCAAGAGCAGCTCCGATAATGGCTCGAATCCTGGTTGTCATTGTAATCCGCCTTTGAGTTCGAGGACTATTCGCGACGTGCTCCGGACATAGCGTTCGGCCATTTGCAGGCCGTGGCGACCCTGTCCCTGGCCGCCTTCAGTCCTTTGAGAGAAAAGCGCCCGTCATAGGCGGCCCCTTGAGGTGTCGAGAGGCGGATGGCCATGCCCCCCTCATCGGGAAGGGAGAGCAGCAGCCTTGCGACATCGCCCTTGAATGCGGCGCCGGTTCCAAACAATGGCGGCCCCGCCGCAACCTGCACGAGCTGACCGTCATTGAGGCCGTAGGACAAAACGTAATCGGCGCCGCTGCCGGAGATGGCTGGTCCCGTCACGACCATCTCCGTTCGGCCCCCGCGGCAGTAAATGGAAAGCTGCATCGGAGACCCGGAACCAACGCTGGACGATGTCGTCGCCGTGACCATCGGCGTATAGTTCACTGGTGAGGTGGTTTCGCTGATGATCCAGTCACCACCGCCCGCCAACTCGGCCGCTCCCTGCGCCAGGGCGATCCGGCTCGCAATCTCGAAGGCGGCGACCAGCGCAATCCCTTTCATCGAGACACTCGCGGTGCAGATCCCTGGCGATCCAGCCATTCCTGAGCCGCCGCGAAGCGGTCGAGCCCCGGGACCGTCGCAGCCAGATTGATCGACTTCCATTTCTCGTCGAAACCCGGCTCCTGCAGCTTCCCGATGCGGCTGAACAGGATATCGACGAAGCGGGCCACGCGATCATGGCGGTTGGTCTGCGCCGGCCAGTTGAACGCGACCAGCGCAGTCGGCACCGCAATCGTCGGCACGCGTTCTCCAGGCTTGATCAGGCCGGGGTATTCGCCCGCTTCGAGCACCGCCGGCAGGTAGTAATCCTCGAATTTGCTGTCGTATTTGACGGGGAGAAACTTGAAGCCGGGCTCGAAGCGCCCGCGCACGAACGCGTCCACCGGCTTGGATGTGATGAAAACGACAGCCGCCATCTCGCCCTTGCGCATCTGCTCGAGCGCGACCTGATGGGGAATGAAGGTCTGCTCCGCATTGATGCCGAGGCGACTGAAGATCAGCGGCCCCGAATAGGCGGCGGCGGTTCCACGGGTGTTGAAATTGACTTTCTTCCCCGCGAGATCCTGCAGGCTTTGAATCTCGGGCCGAACGAAAACATGCAGCTCCGACGGAAACAGATTGAGCAGGTAAGTGATCTTGCGCCGGATCTGGGGGACCTGAATCTTGTACTCTTCCAGCGCGTCGGAGTTGATGATCGCCGTATCGATGCCGCGCAGATACAGCAGCGAGTTCAGGTTTTCCGTGGCACCGCGCGTGACGATCGGCAGGACATGCAGATTCGGCCCGTCATCGACGACGCGAGCCATCTCGGCGCCCAGGCGAAGCGGCGCGCCCTCCAGCAGGCCTGCGGCGAGGCCGACCGTCCAGGCATTGGTCTTCTCCTGCTCCGTTTCGGGCGGACGCGTCCGGCGCGGTGAGGCTGTGCTCTGGGCGCTGACCTGTGATGGCTGCGCCTGCGAATGGGTCGGCACGAAGACCGGAGCGAGCGCAGCGCATGCGATCAGCAGGAGCAGGCGCCGTATCGGGAGCAGGTTCATCCTCGTCTTCCCTTCCAAATTCGCGAATAATCCCGCAGCCGGCGTCCATCGCTCTGCGGGAGCGCCTATCGAAGCAGTGCGTCGGCGCGTTGCTTGGCCTCTTGAATCCCCCCAGCCTGCGCCTTTGCATAAAGCTCGCGCGCCCTCGTCACTTCGCCGCGCGTGCCATAGGTGCCCCAGGCCGACAGGATGCCGGGATCATATGTCTCGGCGAGCATGAAGCTCGCCCGAGCGCTGCCCGTTTCCGCCGCACGTTCGAGCACGGCCCGCGCAGATCCGATATCGCCCTGACCGAGCAACGCGCTCGCCCGCGCGATCAACCGCGTCGCTTCCGGGTTGCCTTGCACATCCGAAGCCGCAGCTTGCACAGGCGCGACCGCCACGACGACCGGCGCCGCCATTGGCGGTTCGGGCGCCTGGTTGACTTGCGCGACAGCTGCGGGCGCTTCAGCGAGAGCGATGACGGGCGCAGCGGCCGCGAGTTCCACGGCCATGACGGCGATCCGTTCGCGTTCCGACTGCAGGGCCTGCCGCAGTTCCGCGATCGTCCTCTCGCTTGCCTGCCTGAGTTTGCCGGATTCCTCACCGGCACTACGAGACTGAGCCGTCTGCGCTTCGGTCGCACGCTGCGCGGTCGCCAATTGTTGGCCCAGTCCCGCGCTTCGCGCGCGTTCCTCTTCGAGCGCCTGGCGCTGCTGCTCCCGCGCCGTGTTCAGGTCCTTGCGCGCTGCCGCAACCTCGGCGAGGGCTGCGGCCTTCTGTCGCTCCTGTTCGAGCGCAGATGCGCCCTTTGCGGCCTCGGCTTGCTTGAACCGCTCCGTTTCGTCGCCGGCTTTGCGTAGCTGTGCCGTCTGCGTCTCGATCGCACGCTGCGCCGTTGCCAGCTGGCTCGCCAATCCGGCGCTTCGCGCCCGTTCCTCTTCAAGCGATTGGCGCTGCTGCTCTTTGGTCGCGTTCAGGTCCTTGCGCGCTGTTGCGACGTCGGCGAGCGCCGCCGTCTTCTGTCGCTCCTGTTCGAGCGCCACGGCGCCCTTTGCGGCTTCGGCCTGCTTGAATCGCTCCGCCTCTTCATTGGCTTTGCGCAGCTGTGCCGTCTTCAATTCGATGTCTCGCCGTGCTGCCGCCAGCTCGCTCGCCAGACCGGCTCCGCGGCCGCGCTCCTCGGCGCTCGCCTGCTGCTGTTGCGCCGTCAGTGCAGCCAGGCCCTGTCGCGCGGCAGCCGCCTCTTGCATCAGAGCCGCCGCTTTCTCGCGTTCCTGCGCCAGAGACGATTCACTGTCTGCTGCCGCATTCCGCATGCGCGCGTCCAGCATGTTGATGGTGCGTCGGGCTTCGGTCAGTTCCTGCTCCATTCCGACGCGCTGTGCGTTCCAGAGTTGTTGCGCGTCCGGCTGCGGCAGCTTCGCGATCTCCGGCACCTGTTCAGTGGATCTTCCCTGCGCTGGCGTGTCCGCATGATCGGCGCCGGCTCGCAGGCTCGACGCGATGGCGATATCGGAGCTGCGACTCGGCAACCGGATAGCGCTCGTACTGCGTTGTGCGCTGCCCTTCGCGGAGCCGGATCTTTCGATGTCTCCCGGGGCAAGAAGCACCGCCACGACCATTGCTGCAGCGGCACCGCCGAGAAAGGCGACGCCATGACCCCACCCCGCCGCCGGCTGCCCGGCCTTACGGGCGTGTTTGCTTGAGAAGCCGCGGCTAGCGCCCGCCGCCTGTCGGGCGCTGTTACCCGCCGAAGCCTCGGCCTGATGGCGCGCTATCCGCCTGTTGTCCTCGACCCAGTCGCGAGCCCAGTGCACGTCACCGCCAGCCAAGCCCGCAGTGCCCTCGACGACGACTGCTTTCTCAACGTTTCGTGCACTGTCGATCGTATTGCGCATTTAACGGGTGCCTATTCGGTCGGCGGCCCCGGGGACTGCCCGGCGACACGCTGGGCCGGGGGCAAGCTGGTGCTCCAAGAGTCGGGGAACGGCATCTACATCCGGCCAGTCGACGAGCGTTCGAATCCGCCTCCTGCCGATAAACCTGAGCGCAGATCAGCCAAGTCTAGAAGTCGCGCATCGGGGCAGGCGTTGAACTGACGAGGTACCCCATTTGTCCGGTTGCGACGCTCGGCCCGAATCTGCCGATCGTTCAGCCTCGCGCCATGAGCGGATTCCGGCTCATCACCCGAAAGTTGGCCGCCGGAGCGCGGCGGGGTCAGGAGGCAGATTCGGCGCGTCCTGTGGGGGGCGAAATCCTCATCATCTTGCAATGCTGGCTCGTGACGTGGAGGCGGGGCGCGACCTCCTGCTCAAATCCGATGCCAGGCCGCTCCTCATCTCGGCGTTCAGAGCCCGCCAGTCGCAAGGCATTCTTCACCGGCCGCGTCTCCCCGAAAGAAGTTTGGCGCAGAGCGCACGCAACCGTCGCGCTCTACGCCAGCCTTGTCGAAAACCCGTCGGGTCTAGGCAAAGAAGCGGGCGGGCCGGAAGCTCTCGAGTTCGGGCCGCTCTGTGGCGTTGATGATTTCGTCTGCGGCCATGGCGCCGAGCGCGGGGGAGAGCGTCGCACCGCTATGCGTCACCATGACGTAATAGTTCTCCACGCCCGGGACGGGTCCGATGGCTGACAGGCCGTCCTTCGGAATCGGCCTCACAGTAACGCGCGCAGCTTCCGGCTTCACGGGTGCGATGCCCGGCAGGATGCGGGTGAGGCGATCGACGAGATCCGCGGCCTGTTCCATTCCGGGGTTGACCCCGATCTCGGGCGTGACGGTCGCATCGGCAGCGCCCCAGTGCAGCATCAAACGACCGGCTCCATCCGGGCGAAAATCGCAGACCGGTGATGCGACGACACGTTGGATGCTCGCTGGTACGGGCGGGGTGAAAACGAGAAAGCCAACGGTCGGTGCCAGCGGTATGTTCGGGAGGTCCGAGCCGATGGTGTCGTTCGACCAACGGCCGGTGCAGTTCACAACGAGATCGGCATAAAAGCTTTCGCCACCTTCGCTGCGCACGCCCTTAACCTTGCCGCTCTCGACGATCAAACCGGAAATCCTCGTCTGGGTGCGCAGGGTTGCGCCGTGCCGCCGGGCAGCGCTCATCATCGCGTGGGCATAGACCACGGGATCGAGCCAGCCATCATTCGGGCACCAGGCGATCGGCGCATCGCCGATCGCCTCGGGCGCGATGTCCGGCTCCAGTTCGAGCAACTGCTTGCGATCGATCCACTCGACCGCATAATCCCAGCTCTGCAAACGCTCGACCTTGGCTTTAAGGGCAGCCTGCTCCGGTTCAGCTCTCCATTCGACACGGCCACCGCCATGCCACCAGGGCGTCGCGCCGAATTCGTCTTTCAGGGCGGCGTGCGCCTTCATGCCGGCGACGTTGAGGTCGTGATAGGCGCGCGGCGACTTGTTGCTGGAGTTCGTCCACGCGAAGGAAATGCCCGACGTGCCCCCGCCGACGCGGGTCGCTTCCAGCACGGTGACCTTGGCGCCGGCGCGCGCGAGCCGATAGGCGACCGACGTCCCGAGGACGCCGGCACCGACTACAATGATCTCAGTCATGATCCCTATCCGTTCAAGAATGCCGCGGTCGGCCCTCAGGCCGCGCGCTTGCTGGTCCAGCCATCGCGGACAAGCGATTTCAGATCGCCCAGCGACATGTCTTCCAGGCCGATATCGGCGAGCAGGTCGTTCTCCGCCGCGAAATCCCTGCCGTAGAGCGCCGAGAAGATGTCGACGCCGGCTTGATGCAGCGTCGCGGGGCGGCCAGCCATCTTGCCGAGAAGGACTGTCGGATGCAGGCCGAAGGGTGCGTCTTCCAGGACATAGCGCGTATCGATGTTGCTGGGCCCGTTGCCGCCATTGCCGCGCGCGGCAAGCTGACGGGCCATCTCGCCCACGGGGCCGGGCTCGACATGGAAGGAGAGGTTATAGTGCTCGCGAATGGTGCGCACCTTGTAGCCTGCGGCCTCCGCAATCGCGAGGCGCTCAGCGTCGAGGGCTTCGAGGAGGCGGCCGACGGAATCGGTGTTGTTTTCGTTCTGGCCCCAGGTCTCGCCATGCTCCATGCGCGTGAAGTTGCACAACGCGATGCCGAGATGGTTCTGCGGATTGAGATTCGACAGCGAGATCGCAAGCGCGTCGTCGCGTTGGACGAAACGATCGCCGAACAGCTCCTGGCAGGTTTTCATGCCGCGCTCGGAAGCCGAGACGGGGATTGTGGCGATGTCGACCTTCGAGCGGATCGTCGAAACGTTGACGCTGGCATCGCCGGTTCTGCGGCCCGCGGTCACGGTCGTTCCCCAGACGACGACGGGTACGTCCAGGCCGCGCTCGGCGATCCTGCGCGCTATGTAGAGACCGCTGAACGACGTATGGGAGCTGATGATGACGACCTGCCCGGAGACGAGATGGGCGGCCGCGGCGTCCATGGCCTTGCGGTGGCCGTTCGCCGGCAGGGCGAAGAGCACGGCGCCGGCACCGGCTACAGCCTCGGCCGCGCTCGCGGCCATGGCGACCTTGAAGCTGCCGGACAGGCTGCCCGTCGCGGTCAGCGCTTCGCCCTTGGCGATGCTCTGGCCGCTCTTGCCGGACGGCGACCACAGAACCGGCTCGTGGCCGAGAGAAGAAAGAAGAGCGGCATTGCCATAGGCAATCGAGCCCGCACCGAGCACTGCGACACGCATCGTCCTGATCCTTGGGAGTTGTTGGTGGTTTCGGGGCAGGCCGGGCATCAATGTCCGGCCTGCCTGCTGGACGCCGCTGGCGTCAATACTTGTAGCCGGCCTTTTCCATATACTGCTTGGCCAGGTTGAAGTCGTAGGAGATCGGCTTCAGCGCATCATGATCGTAGTATTCGGAGGTGAAGGGCATTGGCACCGTGCCTGGTTTGCCGAACCCCGAGACCACGTTCTTGATGATCTGCTCGCGCGGGATCATGTGGCTCATCGCCTTGCGGACATACACGGCGGCCTCGGCAGCGCGGCTGGGATCCTGCTTGCCGAGCGGCGTCTCCACACCGGTTCCGAACACCGGATGGTCCATGTTGAGGCAGGTCTGCATCCACTTGAACGAGTCGAAGCGATTGACCTTGCCCCAGGACGCATCGACCGTGTCGAGCAGGCCGCCGACGTCATACATCGGGTCGTGAGCATCGATGGCGCCGGATTTGATGGCGCTGAGCAGGGCATCCGCACCCTGGATGTTGACGACATAGAAGGTCTTGACGTTGCCTTCGGTCTTTTTCCAGTAGTTCTCGTTCCTGCTGTAT
Organism: Bosea sp. NBC_00550; assembly: GCF_026020075.1. Classification (NCBI taxonomy): domain Bacteria; kingdom Pseudomonadati; phylum Pseudomonadota; class Alphaproteobacteria; order Hyphomicrobiales; family Alloboseaceae; genus Allobosea; species Allobosea sp. NBC_00550. Next base: position 4,962,762 of record NZ_CP102772.1, on the reverse strand, counting down.
TTGTAGGCCTTGCGGGAAGGATCGAAACCCTGCGGGATCCACGGCCCGGTGCCGACGGCGCCTTTGGCTTCGAAGACCTTGCCGTCTGAGGTCTTAACCGGGAAGGTGCCCAGCCAGGTGCTGATTACATGGCCACGCAGCTCCTCCGGCTTCAGGCCCTTGTAGGCATGCTTCGGCATGATCGCGATGACCGGCATCAGGAAGTCGAGGAACATCGCGTTCGGCTGCGGCAGCGTGACCGTGATCTCGTGGGTGCCGGTGATCTTGTATGCGTCCGACGAGCCCATCACCGTGCTGAGCGGCGCCTGGAACAGGCTCGCATAGGCCTTATCGATGATGGTATCCCAGGTGAACTTCACGTCTTCGGCCGTGAACTCCTCGCCGGAATGCCACTTCACGCCCTTGCGCAGGCTCAGCACCCAGGTCTTGCCGTCTTCCGAGCCCTTGACCGATTCCGCCAGTGCCGGAACCAGCTTCTTGTTGGCCCAGCTGTCGTATTCCATCAGCGCGTTGTAGGCGGGGCCGAAGATGTTGGCCTCGTTGTAGCCGCTGCCATACATCGGGATGAGCTGGCTCGGCGGCTGCCAGGATGCGAAAGTGGCGGTGACGTCGCCGGTGGCGCCCTCGATCGTCCAGTCCTCGGGGCGCGGATAGAAGACCGGGTTGTAGGTCGTCGATTCCAGGCCCTTCAGCTTGGGGTTGGTGATGATCACCTCCTCCGGATAGAAGACCATATGGAGCGGCTCGATCTCGTACCAGCGCTTCACGAACGCATTCATCGCCGCCTTGCGGTCTTCCGCCGTCACGGCGCGAGAATATCTCTCAATCGACTCGTCGATCTGCTTGTCCGCGACGCGATAATAATTCTGTCCGTTGGGCGGAATGTTCTTGCTGTGAAACAGCGTTTCGGGGCTCGGGGACAAGCCACTATAGTAGATTCTCTCGGAATACATGTCGAAGCCGCCTTCGACATGGGTCTTGCCGCTGTCGTTTGCGCGCCTGGCGATCACGACGGAAGGAGGCTGGTAGCTGGCGTTGACGTCGATGCCGAGCCGCGCAAACTGCTTGCCGATCAGGTCGGTCCAGATCATGCGCGACTGCAGGTTGTTGAAGATCATCAGATAGAGCTTGAAGAAGGGCGGCTTGGCCAAGGCAGGCTCCGGCAGCCCGCCAGCCGCGAGCGCCGCCGCTCCGGCCCCGGTCCATTTGAGAACATCACGTCGCGTCGATTTCTCAGTCATCGCTTTCCCCTTCTTTTGTGTGATTGGAAACCGGAGCCCCGGTGTCTTCAGGCCTGGAAGCGCGCCGGGCGGAACTGGTCGAGTTCGGCTCTCTGGCGCCCGTGCAGCACCTCGTCCGCCACGGCCTGCGCTAGGAAGGGCGAAAGCGTGACGCCGCTATGGGTCACGACCACGTAATAGCCATCGACACCGCGCGCCGGCCCGACGGTCGAGAGCCCGTCTGCCGGAATCGGCCGCACCGTCGTCCGCACCGCCTCTGCCTTGACGCCTTTCAGGCCCGGCAGGATTTCAGCGGCGCTTTCCATGGCGATCCGGGCCTCCTCGCAGTCCGGCGTGCGGCTTTCGAGCGCCGCGAAGCGGTCGTCGAGCGAGTCCTTGCGCACCATCAGCCGGCCGGCGCCGTCCGGACGAACATCGACATCGGGGGCATGGAACGGCCGCCGCAGCTCGACGCCGACCGGCGGGGTGAAGACCAGGAAACCGACCGTGGGCGCCAGCGGAATGTTCGGCACGGTCTGGCTGACCGTCTCGTTCGACCAGCGCCCGGTGCAGTTGATGACCAGATCGGCTTCATGGAGCGCGCCGCTATCGTCTCGCGCGCCGATCACACGGCCGTTGCGCGTCTCCAGGCCGGTAATCCTGACCCCTGTCCTGATGGCGGCGCCGTAGCGCTGGCGTGCGGCTCGCAGCATCGTGCCGGCATAGAGAACCGGGTCGACCCAGCCCTCCTCAGGGCAGAAGACGATCTGCGCGGCATCAGGGACAGCGTCCAGCGCAATCTCGGGCTCCAGCTCGCCGAGCCGCTTCTTGTCGATAATCTGGACGTCGTAGCCCCATTCGAGCAGCCGCACGACCTTTTCGGCTTGCGCCGCGACATCTGCCGGATCGACGCGCCATTCGAGACTGCCGCTCTGATGGAACCACGGCGTCGCACCGAATTCCTCCTTCAGCGCGGCATGGGCACGCATGCCGGCGACGTTGAGGTCGTGATAGGGACGCGGCGTCTTATTGTTGGAATTCGTCCAGGCGAAGCTGACGCCGGAGGTACCGCCGCCGATGCGGTCAGCCTCCAGCACCGTGACCTTCGCGCCGCCTTGCGCGATGCGATAGGCAACCGAGCTGCCGACGATTCCGGCTCCGACGACGATGACGTTCATCATGGCATGGTCCTGTGGTGGTCCGCGTTCAGCGCGGATTGTGGCAAGCAAAGGCGTGGGTGCCGTCCGGCGCGGACAGCGGCGGAACCTGCTGGGAGCAGACCGGCAAGGCAGCCGGGCAGCGGGTATGGAAGACGCAGCCGGGCGGGCGTTTCACGACACTGGGGATTTCGCCGCTGATCGCGTCGCGTGGCTTCTGCCGTACCGGATCCGGCACCGGGATCGCCGAGATGAGGGCAGCGGTATAGTGATGGCGCGGACGCGCGAAGATCTCGTCGACGTCTCCGACCTCGACCAGATTGCCGAGATACATCACGGCAATGCGGTTGCTCAGGAAGCGTACCGAGCTCAGATCGTGAGAGATGTAGAGATAGGAGAGCTTCAGCTCCTCCTGCAGTTCGGCCAGAAGGTTGAGGATCTGGGCACGCACCGAGACATCGAGCGAGGAAACCGGTTCGTCGCAGATCAATAGACGCGGCTCGACCGCCAGTGCGCGGGCGATGCCGATGCGCTGGCGCTGGCCGCCGGAAAATTCGTGCGGATAGCGGTCGGCATGCTCAGCCGGAAGGCCGACGCGCTCCAGCAGGGCGTCGACCGCGCTCTCCCATTGCGACTGCGGCAGAAGGCTATGGACCCGCAGCGGCTCGGAGAGAATCTGCCGGACGCTCCAGCGCGGATTGAGCGAGAGATAGGGATCCTGGAAAACATATTGCATCTGCCGGCGTAGCGCGAGGACATCAGGCCGGCGATCCCGGCCGAACGTCTCGCATACATCGGTGTCGCCGAGACGGATCGACCCGGATGTCGGCGCGACCAGATGCAGGATCGAGCGTGCGGCCGTCGTCTTGCCGCAACCGCTCTCACCGACGATGCTCAGCGTCTCGCCGATGCCGAGGTCGAAGCTGATGTCGTTGACGGCACGAATCTCGCCCGTGACCTTCTGGCGGAAGAGCCCTCGCCGATGCAGCGGGTAGCTTTTCACCAGCCCGTCGACGCTGAGAAGCGGCTTTTGCGCGACCCGCTGACGCGCTTCGGCCATCGGTTCGATCAAGGTCTCAACCATGGCCGGGCACCCCCGTGCTGCCGCGCTTCAGGCAGTGGACGACGCGGCCGGACTCGATCGCCGCGGCCTGTGGCACGAGACGGGAGCATTCCGGCATCGCTTCCGGGCAGCGACCGGCGAAACGGCAGCCGCCGCTGAGCGTTTGCCCCGGAGTCGCAGCGAGGCCGACTGTCGGTAGCCTTTCGCGGCGCCCCGCGGCGTCGATGGCGTAGCGCTTGTCGATCCGCGGCGTCGAGGCGAGCAAGGCCTGCGTATAGGGGTGGGACGGGCGGGCGAAAACGGCGTGCTTGTCGCCGGTCTCGCAGACCTGCCCCGCATACATCACGGTGATGTGATCGGCGATGCGCGCGACCACGCCCATGTCGTGCGTGACGAAGATCATCGACATGCCCAGGCGCTGCTTCAGCTCCTCGAGCAGATCGAGGATCTGCGCCTGGATGGTGACGTCGAGGGCGGTCGTCGGCTCGTCGGCCAACACCAGAGCCGGATTGCACAGCAGCGCACGTGCGATGCAGACCCGCTGCTTCATGCCTCCGCTCATCTCGTGCGGATATTGCGACAGGCGCGGGCCCGGATCGGTGATTCCGACGAGGCGGAACAGCTCCTCTACCCGTTGGAGTGCAACAGCACGCGGCAGCTTTTCGTGGACCTTCAAGATCTCCGCGAGCTGGGCGCCGACCGTCAACAGCGGGTTGAGCGAATAGCCGGGGTTCTGGAAGATCATGGCCAGGCGCCGGCCACGCAGCTTCTGCATCTCTCGCTGCGACTTGGCCGCCAGATCCTCGCCTTCGAAGACGATGCGCCCGCCCGCGATCCGCCCTGGAGGCGGAAGCAGGTTGAGAATCGCCAGGCTGGAGAGCGTCTTGCCGCTGCCGGACTCGCCGACGATGCCCATCGTTTCGCCGGCACGAACCTGGTAGCTGACGTCGTCGACGATCCGCACCGGCGCGCTCCAGGGCGGGAACTGGATACGCAGGTTTTCGACGGAGACGAGCACCGGCGCCGGTGTTTTTGCAGCTTCGGACCGTCCCGGCGAAGCGGCTTCAGCCTGTCTTTCGGCAGCGAGGCTCGTCATCAGCTTTTCGCCCGCGGGTTGAAGGCGTCGGTCAGGCCGTCAGCCAGGAGATTGAATCCGAGAACGGTGAGGAAGATCGCCGCACCGGGGCTGAGCGAGGCCCAGGGCGCGACCTTCAAAGCCTCGTAGTTGAAGTAGAGAAGCTGGCCCCAGCTCACGGCGGCCGGATCCCCGAAGCCGAGGAAGCCGATCATCGCCTCCGACAGCACGGCGCCGCCGATGCCAAGCGCGATGATGACGACAAGCGAAGGCAAGGCATTGGGCAGGATATGGCGGAACAGGATGTCACCGGATGTCGCGCCGATGCATCGCGCCGCCTCGACGAACTCCTGGTTCTTGAGCCGCAGGAATTCCGCGCGGGTCATCCGTGCGATCGGCGCCCAGGAAAAGACGCCGATCAGCAGGATGATCACGCTCAGGTTGAGATAGGGCACGCTCTCGAGCGGCGTGTTGACGACCGTGACCCCGAGCAGCCGCACCACCGCAAGAATGACCACGAAGACCGGGATGACCAGGAAGAAGTCGGTGAAGCGCATCAGCACTTCATCCGTCGTGCCCCCACGATAGCCGGCGAATCCACCAACCAGCACGCCGATCAATGAGGCGATCGACATGGCGCCGAGGCCGACCGCGAGAGCTGTCGGGGCGCCGTAGATCAGGCGGCTCAGCACATCGTAGCCCATGCGATCGGTCCCGAGCAGATGCGTCCAGCTGGGCGGTGCCTTGGCGCCGGGGTCGATCATCGGGCTCTGGTCCTGCGGATCGAAGGGTGCGAGGAACGGGCCGACGACGGCGGTTGCGATGACAAGCATCACGAGAACCAGCCCCAGCATGCCGGTGCGACTTCTGCTGAAGCGCTGCCAACCCTGTCGCCAGATGCCCTTGGCCGGCTTGGCGATGCACTTCGCGACAGGCGGCTGACTCGTGATCGTCTGGTCGGTCACGCAGCTCACTCCAGGCTGATGCGGGGATCGATGAGGACGTAGATGACGTCCGTCAGCAGCGTCGTGCAGATCAGCATGAAGGCGATGACCGCGCTCGCGCCCATGATCACGGGGTAGTCGAGCTGGTGGATCGCCGAGATGTAGAGGTAGCCGAGCCCGGGCCAGGTGAAGACGGATTCGGTTACCGGCGCCGTGCCGAGCATCAGGCCGATCAGCAGACCGAGATAGGTCAGCATCGGGATGAAGGCCGCACGCAGCGCATGAACGAAGATGACGCGTCGTTCGGGAATGCCGCTGGCGCGCATTGCCGCGATGAAGTCGCTCTTCAACACGTCCACCATGTTGGAACGCATCAGCAGCGTCAGCGTCGCGGTGTTGAAGAATGTCAGCATCGCCACTGGCAGCACCATGTGCCAGAGCGCATCGAACACGGGGCTGCCCCACAGCGGGTTTCGCGTCGAATAGGCGCCGTAGCTAGGCAGCCAGTCGAGCGTGTACGAGAAGACGAAGATCAGCAGGATGCCGAGGAAAAAGGCCGGCAGTGATTGGCCGAGCAGCGCGGTGCCCATCACCGCGAAATCCGAGCGCGAATGCTGGCGGCGCGCGGCCGTGATTCCGAAGAGAATTGCGACAGCGAGAGCGATCAGGATCGCGGGTAGCTGGATCTTTAGCGTTTCCCAGCCCCACGTCAGGATCAGCGATCCGACGGGCTGGTTGTAGACGATGCTGGTGCCGAAATCGAGGCGCGCCAGCCGCCCGAGCCAGAGCAGGTAGCGGGTGAGCGGGGGATGGTCGAGCCCGTAATAGGCCTTCATCCGCTCGATCACCTCGCCAGTCATGCCCGGCGTCTCGGCCATCATCAACTCGATCGGATTGCCGATGGCGTTGACCAGGAAGAAGATCGCCGCGCTGACTCCGAGCATCAGCAAGATCGCAAAGATCAGCCTTCTCGCTAGAAAGACGGCGATTCGCATCCGGAACAACACCCTCAGTTTATTTTTGACATAGATCTCCTGTGTTCCAGACATGCTGTTCGGCACGCCCAAAACCGGGTCGGTTTATTTGATCTATGTCAATGAAGGTCAGCGTATGGACGCAAAATCAGGGCGTCAAAGAATATGATTTTGCCAGTTCATTCCCTGAGGTTATGATCTCCGCCGGCGCCGCGGCCATGCACCTCATGGATCGACGCGATAGCCGAGCCGCTCGAATTCGTCCTCGATGTCCCGCATCAGCGCCTCGGCCAGGGAGGAGCTGATCAGGCTGTTGGGGCGCACATGCCAGACGGGCGAAAAGATCTCCGGAGCGAAAGGCCTCACGACGAGGCCTCGGCCGACGAATTGCTGCGCATTGACCTCGTCGACGAGGGCAATCCCGGCTCCGCTAGCCACCATCGCGCAAGCGACGTTGGCCATCGGCGCATCGATGAACATGCGCGGCAGGATGCCTGCTTGCTCGAACACCTTCTCGATTGCTGCGCGGCGGTCGGCCGACCCGATCGATACGAAGCTTTCGCCGTCGAGGTCCTCCGGCCGGATTCTCTCCCGGCTCGCCAGACGATGGCCGTCGGGGAAGACGCAGGCATTGGGAATGCGCGCGATCATGCGGCAGATCACGTTCGGATGCGGGGTGGAATGCTCGGTGATACCGAGATCGATCTGCCCGGCGATGGCCCATTCGATAATGCGATCGGAGCTGCGCGAATGCAGCTTGACCGCCGTCTTTTCGTGCTTCCGGCAGAAGCGCGTCAGCAAGGGCGGCACGATCGTCCCGGCCAGCATCGGCATGACGCCGAGATTGAGACGTCCGAATTGGAGCTCGCGGATGTCCTTCGTCATCCGCTCGAGACGCTCGACGCTTTCCCAGGTCCGCTGAACCTCGGCGAAATACAATTCGCCATCCCGCGTCGGCTTGAGCCGTCCTTTCGTCCGCTGGAAAAGGATGATGCCGGTGCCGCGTTCGAGTTGGTACAGCATCTTGCTGGCGGCGGGCTGCGAAACGGACATCATCTCGGCTGCCTGGGTCAGCGTGCCGAAGCGCATGATGTGGCGGAAGAGTTCGACGTGCCTGAGATTTATCGCCATCCGTCCCCTCGCAGGAATGCGTCCGCCGCGTATTTGTGATCAGGATTAGGCGGTTCGGCGCAGTGAATATTCGCGGCCGTCTCGCAATGCGATGACCTAGACCGGAGCATTGGAGAAAGGCGGCGGAGGCTTGAGTCCGGCGCTGAAGGCCTCGACGAGCCTGCTGGTGGGCCGGCCGCGCTGGCGGAAAAGGAAGATCGGGACGCGTATAGCAGGCCGGAAGCTGCGAAATACAAGGCCGCGATTGTCGCGTTCTCGGGCGGCCTCGCTGTCGACGATGCCGACTCCGCATCCGGCGGCGACAAGTGCACAGACCGTAAGGCCGAGACTCGCATCGATGATGGTCCGCGGGTGCTGGCCCGCCGTTTCGAGGGCCTGGGTCAGTTTGCGGCGGAATTCGTCGTCCGGACCGAGGGCGACGATCGTCTCGCCATCGAGGTCGTGGGCCTCGATGGCAGGCTTGCGCGCGAGCGGATGTCCCTCGGGCAGCGCGATGATGCCTTCGAGATCGAAGAGCTTGCGCCGGGAGAGGTTGTATTCCTCACTTCGGAGCTGGGCGATGCCGAGATCGATCTCGCCGCTTCCGACCAGGCGCGCGGCATCAACCGAATTGCTCGAATGCAGCGTGATCGCCACGTCCGGATGCGCTGCAGAGAAACGGGCGACCATCGCTGGAAGCCAGCCGATGCCGAGCGCGGGGATCGTGCTGACGACGATACGGCCCTGCTTGCGGTCTCCAAGGCTGGCGGCGAAACGCGACAGGTTCTGCATGCCAAAATAGGTTCGCTCAACCTCGGTATAGAGCAGGCGAGCCTCCTCGGTAGCTGCGATGCCCTTGGTCGTGCGGGCGAAGAGGCGCAGGCCGAGTTCGGCCTCCAGCAGCTTGAGAGCCTTGCTGACCGCCGGCTGGGAGATGTGGAGGATGTTGGCCGCCTCGGTGATCGAGCCGGAATCCATGATGGCCTTGAAGACTTCGACCTGGCGGTAATGCATGGGAGAGCATAACCTCAATTCATATAGATCGTAAATTTATGAATTTGAGATAGATCAAAAGCTGTGATCTGCTGGCTTTCGTCGCCGCCATCCGTATCTCGACAGGATGAGCAGGAAGGCGACCAAGAAACCAAAGACTGACTTCGCATCGTGAAAGCGGTGGACGCCTAGCCGTTCGCCCACACTCGCGCGACCGCCGAAATTGCCAGCTTGGGGAACAGCAGAACATGCGCAGCCTTCGTCATTCCTCCACCGTGGCGGCACTCGTTGCCGGTCTGTCTCTGGCCGCCGTGCAAGCCTTCGCCCAGCCTGCGGGCGTCTTGCGCGTGGCGGTGGGTGCCGATCCCGCGACCTTCGATCCCGCCTTCAACGATCTTCCCGTGGGCAACGCGGTCGACCTGGCCGTGCTCGAAGGGCTCTATCGGCTCGACCCGCAGAACAACGTCCAGAAGAGCCTGGCCACCGACTCGTCCTTCTCGCCCGACGGCAAGGTGTTCACCGTCAAGATCAAGCCCGGCAGGACCTTCAGCAACGGCGATCCGCTGAATGCCGAGGCCGTCGCCGCCAGCTTCAATCGCATGCTGGACGAGAAGACGGGCTCGATCTATCGCGGCCTTTACGCTTCGCTCGGCACGATCAAGGCCGTCGGGGAAGACACCGTCGAGTTTCATCTCGCCGAACCCAACGGCCATATCCTGATGCTGCTCGCCAACACGGCAGCGAGCATCGTCAACGTCAAGGCGCTCAAGGAGATGGGGGCCGAGTACGGCCGCAAGCCGGTCGGCTCCGGTCCGTACATGGTGGAGCGCTTCGTCGGCGGCGAAGGTTTCAGGCTCGTGCCGAACCCGAAATATGCGGGCGACTATCCCGCGACGCTCAAAGCGATCGACTTCAGCGTCGTGCCCGAAGACGGCTCGCGCATGGCTTTGATGGAAACCGGCGCGGCCGACATCGTCGAGCGTGTGCCGCCGGAGTCGATCGACGCGATCAACGCTCTGAAGAGCGCGAAGGTCGTGACGCCGCCGAGCATGTTCTCCGTCAACATGGAGATGGTCCTGCGCGGTCCGCTCGCCGATGCGAAGGTCCGGAAGGCTCTGAACCTCGCGATTGATCGCGACGGCATCGCCAAGGGCGTTCTGGGCGGGCTGGGCACGCCATCGGTCGGCATGGTCGGCCCGGGCACGCAGGATGAATTGCGCAAGACCTTCCCCTTGCTCCAGTTCGATCCCGAAGGCGCAAAGAAGCTGCTGGCGGAGGCCGGCTACAAGCCGGGCCAGCTCGCGCTCAGCTTCACCTGTCCGACCGGGCGCTACATCAAGGACGTCCAGGTCTGCCAGGCGCTGGCGGGGTCCTTAGGGAATGTCGGCATCAAGGCGACGCCGCTTGTCGTTGATCGCGGCACCTGGACCAAGGTCGTCGGCATGGAGCCCGCGCAGCGCACGGACAACATGGGCATGGTCGGGCGCGCCACGGCGGGGATGGACTACACGCTCTATCGGCTCTTCTTCACCGGCGTCGGCGCCAACCGCACGGGCTATTCCAATCCGCGCGTGGACGGGCTTCTGAAGGAAGGCCGCGCTGCGACCGACCCGGCCAAACAGAAGGAGATCTACGGGGAGATCCAGGAGATCGTGTGGAAGGATCAGCCCTTCCTCTTCCTCTGGTACCAAACCCAGGCGATCGGCGTGGCGAACCGCGTGCAGGGCTTCGCCGTCCAGCCCAACGAAACGCTGGTCTTCGACAAGGTCACCCTCAAGTAGCGCCGGAAGCGGAGGCGGAACGATGTTCGTCCTCAGACGCCTGGGCGGAGCGCTGCCGACGCTGTTTGCGGTCTCGCTGCTCGTCTTTTTCTTCGTTGACCTCATTCCGGGCGACCCGGCGCAGATCCTTGCCGGGCCGACCGCGTCGAACGAAGAGATCGAGAGCATTCGCAAGTTCCTCGGTCTCAACGAGCCGCTGCTCACACGCTACGGGCATTTCATCCGCGGCATCTGGGATCCGGCTGCCGCGACCTCCTTCCGCACCCATCGCCCGGTCGTCGTCGAGCTGGCGGAGCGTTTGCCCAACACGCTGATCGTCTCGATCGGCGGCCTGGCGATCGGTGTCCTCGTCGGCACGCTCGCCGGCATCGTCAGCGCCATGCGTCCGGGCGGGGCGGCGGATGCGGCGATCACCGTGCTGACGCTCGCCGGCATCTCGATGCCGATCTACTGGCTCGGGCTGCTCTGCATCTGGCTGTTCGCGGTCAATCTCGGCTGGCTGCCGGCAGCCGGAGCCTCGACGCCCGCGCATTTCGTCCTGCCGATCCTCGTGATCGCCACACGCCCCGCCGCCATGTTCAGTCGCCTTGTCGCGGCGAGCCTGACCGAGGCGATGGGCAAGGACTATCTCGATACGGCCCGCGCCAAGGGGCTGAGCGAAACCCGTGTCGTGCTCGCCCACGCGCTGCGCAATTCGCTGATCGCGGCGGTCAGCGTCGCCGGCGTGCAGTTCGGCGGCATGCTCGGCGGCTCGGTCGTGACCGAAACCGTCTTCGGCATCCCCGGCGTCGGGCGGCTGCTCGTCGATGCGGTGTCGCGCGCGGACTATCCGGTCATACAGTACGCGATCCTGATGTTCGCGGTCTTCTTCGTCCTCATCAACCTCGTCACCGACCTGCTGACGCAATGGCTCGACCCGCGCACGCGTGAGCAAGAGAGGCCGGCATGAGCGTGGTCCAGGACATGGCGCCTGCCGCCCTCCACCGTCCCCCGGCCCCTGCGGCGCTCGCGCCACGCCCGCATTGGACGTTGTTGCGGCGCATCCTCGCCCAGCCAAAGGGCGCGATCGGCCTGACATTGGTCGTGCTTTATCTGCTGCTCGCGATCTTCGGGCCCATGCTGGCTCCGCAGGATGCTTTCCGCCAGAACTTCGCGCAGACGCTTCGCCCGCCTTCTGCAGCGCATTGGTTCGGCACGGACCAGCTCGGGCGGGACGTCTTCAGCCGTGTGCTGATCGGAGCGCGCGCGACGCTCGGTATCGGCGTCGGCGGCGTTACCGTCGCGTTCCTCATCGGCGTGCCGCTCGGCATCCTCGCGGCCTGGCGGCGCGGCTGGATCGAGGCACTGCTGATGCGCGTCATCGACATCATGCTGAGCTTTCCCGACATCGTCTTCGCGCTGGCGGTCGTGGCGATACTCGGCGCCAACACGCAGAACGTGATCATCGCGGTTGGCGTGGTCTCGATCCCCGTCTTCGCACGTACGGCCCGCGCCGTGACGCTCAGCATCCTGGCCGAGCCCTATATCGAGGGCTCCGCGGCCCTTGGTGCGAGTCCGATGCGCATCATTCTGCGCCATGTGCTGCCGAACATCGCCGGCACGCTGTTGACGCTCTCGACGCTGCTCTTCGCATCGACCTTGCTCTCGGCCTCGGGCCTCGGATTTCTCGGGCTCGGCACGCAGCCGCCTTTCCCGGAATGGGGCACGATGCTCGGCGAAAGCCGTTCCTACATTCGCAGCCACCCTTATCTGGCGACTTTTCCGGGGCTGTTCCTCGCCGTCTCGGCGCTCGCCTTCAATCTTCTCGGCGAGGCGCTGCGCGTGATCTACGACCCGACCAGCCGGCGGAGCGGCCGCCGGGCGCCCCTGTTCGCGTTCCTGCGCCGCCGACCTGCCGCGGCACCCAGCATCATCCGCGACAAGCCTGCAGCCGATGAGAGCGCTGTTTCCGTCAAGGCCCTGCGCATGGCGTTCCGGACCGGCGACGGGTTGCTCGACGTCGTTCGCGGCGTCGACCTGGCGATCCAATCCGGCCGGACGCTCGCGCTGGTCGGCGAATCCGGCTCCGGCAAATCGACTTTGCTGCGTGCGATCGGCACCCTCGCCAATCCGCAGGAGATCGCGATCACCCAAGGCAGCATCAGCCTCGGTGGCGAGCCGACGCTCGGACTTTCCGCCAAGGCGTTGCGCGAATTGCGACGACTCAAGATCGGTGTCGTCTTCCAGGACGCGGCGAGCGCGCTGAACCCGGTGCTGACGATCGGGGACCAGCTCGCCGAAGCGGTGCGCACGGGAACGCGTCTCGATGAGCAAACCGTCAGGCAGCGCTGCATCGCGCTGTTGAAGGACGTCAAGATCGCCGATCCCGAGCGGCGTCTCGACATGTACCCGCATCAGTTCTCGGGCGGCATGAAGCAACGCATCGTTATCGCGATCGCGCTTGCCCAGGACCCGCAGGTTCTGCTCGCCGACGAGCCCACCAGTGCGCTGGACGTCACGATCCAGCAGCAGATTCTCGTCCTGCTGCGCGAGATCCAGGCGCAACGCGGGATGGCCGTGCTGCTGGTCACGCACGATCTTGGCCTCGTCGCTCGCTTCGCCGACGACGTGGCCGTGATGTACGCCGGCCGCATCGTCGAGAGCGGCGAAGTCGCAACCATGCTGGAGCGGCCGCTGCACCCTTACACAGTGGCGCTGCGCACCTCTGCTCCGGGCAGCGGCGAGAGCCGTGGCCAACCCCTGCGCAGCATTCCCGGCGAGCCGCCGCTGGTCGGCCGCTTTCCCGATGGCTGCACCTTCCGTCCGCGCTGCCCGCGCACACAGGGGCGGCCCGCATGCGCGGGCCAGGAGCCGGAGCCGCGTCCATTGGCGGGCCGGATCGTCGCTTGCGCTTTCGCCGAGGAGGGCCTGCAATGAACGCGGCTGTCCGCCCGCCGCGCCGCCCGGCCGCCGAGGTCGACGACGTCGTCGTTGTCGACGGCGTCAGCCGGCATTTTGGTGGCCGGAAGGCGATTCTGAGCCGTGTCGCGGCGCCGGTGGTGCGCGCTGTCGACGGCGTGTCTTTCAGCGTCCGACGGGGAAGCTGTTTCGCCATCGTGGGGGAATCGGGTTCCGGCAAGAGTTCGCTCGCTCGGTTGATCGTCGGATTGCTGAGGCCGACCGCCGGTGAGGTCGTCGTCGATGGCACGCGTCTCTCGAGCCTCGACAAGCCGGGCCTGCGCGCGCTTCGGCGCAAGGTTCAACTGGTGCTGCAGGACCCGCGCGCGTCGCTCGATCCCCGGATGACCGTGTCCGACACGCTTGCGGAGGCGTTGACCGTGCATGGCCTGCACCGCGAACGTGTCGCCCGGTCCGAACGCATCAACGCCGTCATCGCGATGGTGGGGCTGAATGCGGCGCATCTCGCCCGCTATCCGCATGAATTGTCTGGTGGTCAGCGTCAGCGCGTCGCCATCGCCCGCGCCATCATCTGCGAGCCTGACATCCTCGTCCTGGACGAACCGGTGAGCGCGCTCGACGTCTCGGTCCAGGCGCAGATCATCAACCTGCTCGCAGAGCTCCAGGCGCGGCTCGCCCTGACCTACATCGTCATCACTCACGACCTCGCCCTGGTTGCCCACATGGCCGATGCGGTCGGGGTCATGTATCTCGGCCGCTTCGTCGAACAGGGCGATGTCGAGGAGGTCTGCGGCGCGCCGCGTCATCCCTACACGCGCAGCCTCATGGCAATCGCCGCGCCCGCAACGCCGTCGGGTCGGGGCCAATCGCTCGCCATGCTGGAAGGCTCGATCCCGAGTCCACTCGCCATCCCGAGCGGCTGCAGTTTCCACACGCGCTGCCCGCTCGCCAGGCAGCGTGCCGCCGAGGGGCTGCCGAGCGTGGCTACTCCGGACGGACTCCTGCCACGCATCTGCGTAGAAGACACCCCTGCCCTCCACCCTGCGCCCGGGGGCCGCAGTGCCGCGAGCTGCCATTTCGCGGATCAACGCCCTCATATCCAAGATAGCTGAAAGACGAAGGATAGGATCGATGTCCGATCATCATAGCGCCTCCGAGGTCGTCATCGTCGGCGGCGGCATCTACGGGACGAGCCTGGCCTACCAGCTCGCGAAATCCGGCCGCAGCGTCACCCTGCTCGAGGCTGGCGAGATCGCCGGTGGCGCCTCGGGCGGCCCTGGCGAGCGCGGCGTGCGCGCCAATGGTCGCGATCTGCGCGAGTTGCCGGTCTGCGCCATCGCCCAGCAGCTCTGGGCGGATTATCAGGCGAAGTTCGAGGGCGGAGTCGGCTATCGGCGCGTCGGCGGTCTCAAGATCTATGACGTGTCCTACGGCCATCGCGAGCACGAGGTGCGCGGGCGCATGGAGGCGACGGCGGCTGCCCAGTCGAGCCTGGGCTCGCCATCCGAAGTTCTTTCGCGCGATGAGACGCTGGCGCGCGAGCCAGAGCTCGCGCCCGGCATCCTGGGCGCGATCTGGTGCCCCCATGACGGCGTCGGCGACCACACCGTTGCCACGCGCCAGTTCGCCAAGGAGGCCGCCAAGGCTGGTGCCGTCATCCGCACGGGCGCCAAGGTCGCCGAGATCGTGCAGACGCGCGGCATCGCAACGGCCGTGAAGCTCGCGAGTGGGGAGACGATTCCCGTCGGCTCGCGGCTGGTCGTGGTCGCCAATGCCGGTGCCGAGGCCCTGCTGAAGCCGGTTCTGAAGCCGCATGAACTCGGCCCGGTCTGGAACCTCATGCCGCAGATGCATTTCGTTTCGAACCCGCTGAACAAGACGGTCAACCATCTGCTCTCCCACGCGCATCGCCGGCTCGCCGTGAAGCAGCTTCCCGACGGCGTGATCATGCTCTCGGGCGGAGCGCATGTCGGCTACACGCCGGAAGGGCTGTGGAAGGGCTCGCTGAGCTCGATGACGCAGAACGTCACCGACGCGCTTCACACGCTGCCCTTCATCGACAATTCCAGTTTCCTGAGTGTCGATGCATCGCGGGTGGAGACCGTCGCCGTCGATCAGATTCCGCTGATCGGGCAGGCGGAGGCGGTGTCGAATCTGATCTATGGCTATGGCTGGTCGGGCCATGGTTTCGCGATCTCGCTCGGCTTCACCAAGCTGTTCGCCGATTGGATCAAGACGGGCGAGAAGCCGGAAGCGCTTGAGCCGTTCTCGCCGTTGCGCTTCCACAAGCCGGCCGAACTGCTCAAGGCCGCCGCACTCGGCCGCGCCGCGGCCTGAACTTTCCCACATCGTCAACGTCAGACCGGGAGATGCGGCGCTGTCCGCATCTCCCGCAGGACAGGAATTGGACTTCATGCTCACCGACTTCGACGCCGCCCGCCCCGGCAAATCCGTTTACGATCTCGGCCCGGTCGCGGGTTCGTTGGATGGGATCGAGGGTGAAATCCTCTGCTGCATCAACAATGGCGAAGGGCCTTCGGTCCTGCTTCTCGGCGGCATCCATGGCGATGAATACGAGGCCCAGATCGTGCTGCGCCGGCTGGCCGAGCGTCTGGAGCCGGCCGACGTCACCGGACGCGTCATCATCATTCCCTCGCTCAACTTCCCGGCGGCGCAGAAGGGCAAGCGCCTCTCTCCCTTCGACGGCCAGAACATGAACCGCTACTTCCCCGGCAAGGAGGACGGCACGCCGACGGAACGGCTCTGCGCGTTCGTGACGAAGCGCCTCTTTCCGGCCGTCGACCTGCTGATCGATGTCCATGCCGGAGGTGGCGACGTCTCGGTTGTGCCGATGGTGTTCGGGTTCGCGACGGATAAAAGCGTGGTCGACGATGCCCGGCTCAATCGGCTGATGGAGGCCTGGGGCTATCGTTTCGTCCAGCATGTCGACGGCATCGACGAGACGGCTTGCGGCGCTGCCAAGCTCGCCGGCCTCGCCTCGATCGAGGTCGAGGGTGGCGGCGGGCGGATGAAGTCCGCGGAATTGGCGATCATGGAGGAAGGGCTCTTGCGCGCTCTGGCCGATTTCGGCGCGATCAAGCCGCAGCTGGAGCCGACCGCGTTTACCGGGGTGCATTTCACTGCGGGCGCCGAAGGGCAGTATCTGGCGCCGTTTGCCGCCCTTGTGGAGCATTGCGTGGCGCTCGGGGACCGGGTCGAGAAGGGCCAATGCGTCGCTCGATTGCACCGGACCGCGGGGCAATCGGCAGTTGCAGTGGAGATCGCAGCTCCGGCGTCAGGTTATATTTTGCGTCAGACCGAACACGCATTCGCTGCCAAGGGCCAGCTGGTAGGGAATATCGGAAGTCTCCTACAGGGCTGAGCCACTATCCTTCACGATGACTGCGACGCACTATTGGGTCGTCCGGCGTCCTGCCTAAGGACAGGTGGCCGGGCGCATTTCATCGCGCAACCGATCCTCGAACGCAGCGCAACCGGCGGTGCGTTCGATGGACGGGCGACGCATCGGCCTCCAACATCAGCATCTTGTTTCCGAATATCCGATCTTCCGGATGCGAGCGGCTTTTGAAAGCCGAAGCGGGTTTCGCACGCCAGACCAGTGTTGCACCCGCCATGGTCGTTCGATTGCCAAGGGCCCGCCAACGACATAAGGCAGTCGGGGTTTCCCCCGTCGGCTAAGATCCCTGGTCTCGTTTCCATGACACGCGACATCGCAGCGCGACGGCATCGCGCCATCCTCGAC
Source organism: Bosea sp. NBC_00550 (assembly GCF_026020075.1). Lineage (NCBI taxonomy): Bacteria > Pseudomonadati > Pseudomonadota > Alphaproteobacteria > Hyphomicrobiales > Alloboseaceae > Allobosea > Allobosea sp. NBC_00550. The sequence continues at coordinate 4,945,784 of NZ_CP102772.1, read as the reverse complement.
AATCTCGACAGGCTGGAATCCGTCACCGTCGAGGAGCTGGCCCGGGCCCTCGACGTCTCGCGAGAGACCATCCGGCGCGACCTCAAGGTCTTGTCGGCGGACGGTCTGCTGTCGGTCGTCCATGGCGGGGCCATTCGAAACGAGCGTTCGGAAGCATCCTTCGCCAGCCGCCGGTCGGTGAACCGCGAGGGCAAGGAGCGGATCGCCAGTGTGGCGGTCTCGATGCTGGGCGACGGCATGACGATCCTGCTCGATTCCGGCACCACGACCGAAGCGGTGGCGCGCGCGCTGGCGCGCTCGGACCACAAGCGGCTGATCGTCCACACGACGTCGCTCGAGAATGCGCGCCTTATCAGCCGCTTGCCGGACGCCCGGGTCTTCCTGATCGGCGGCGAGTTCGACCGCAACGAGGATGCAACCTCGGGCGCCGAGGCCCTGCGGGCGATCGCCCGCCTCTCGGCCGATCTCTCTTTCGTCAGCGTCGGCGGCGTCGATGCGGAAGGGCGGCTCACCGACTACACCCGCGCCGGAGCCGCTACCCGAAGCGCCCTGCTGAACGCCGCCGAACAGGGCTTCCTGATGGCCGACAGCAGCAAGTTCGGGCTTGTCCTGCCCAGCCGGATCGCCGGCGAGGAGGCTTGCGCGGGGTTGCTGGTCGACCGGCTTCCGCCCGATTCCATCGCCGCGAAGCTCGCCGAAAACGGGGTCCGCGTGCTCGCTGGATAATTTGCCCGTTTTTGTGGTTTTTGTTGTTTTATGTGACTCGATGCATTAGCGTGCCTCTATCGTGGAGGCCCTCATGTCCATTCCCACCCAATCTCGCGTCGTCATCATCGGCGGCGGCATCATCGGCTGTTCGGTCGCCTATCACCTGACCAAGCTCGGCTGGCGCGACGTGCTGCTGCTCGAGCAGGGGCGCCTGTCCTCGGGCACCACCTGGCATGCGGCCGGTCTTGTCGGGCAGTTGCGCAGCCAGTCGAGCATGACGCGGCTGATCCGCTACTCGACCGAGCTCTACGCCTCGCTGGAGCAGGAGACCGAACTCGCCACCGGCTGGAAGCGCTGCGGCTCGGTCTCCGTCGCCCGCACGCCCGAGCGCATGACGCAATTGCGCCGGACGATCTCGGCGGCGCGCGCGCAGGGTGTCGACATCGAGGAGCTCAGCCCGAAGGAGGCCGGCGACAAATGGCCTGTGATGCGCACCGACGATCTCGTCGGCGGCGTCTGGCTCCCCGGCGACGGCAAGGCGAACCCGGCCGACATCACCCAGGCGCTGGCGCGCGGCGCGCGCAAAGGCGGCGCGATCGTGCGGGAGGGCGTGCGCGTCCTTGGCGTCGAGACCGAGAAGGGGCGGGTCAAGGCGGTTCTCACCGACCAGGGCCGGGTCGAATGCGAGGTCCTCGCCATCTGCGCCGGGCAATGGTCGCGTGCGGTCGGGCAGATGTGCGGCGTGTCGGTGCCGCTGCACTCGGCCGAGCACATGTACATCGTCACCGGCAAGATCGAGGGCGTGACGCCGGACCTGCCGGTGATGCGCGATCCCGACGGCTACACCTACTACAAGGAGGAGGTCGGCGGCCTCGTCATGGGCGGCTTCGAGCCGGATGCGAAGCCCTGGGGCATGGCCGGCATTCCCTATCCGTTCGAATTCCAGCTCCTGCCGGATGACTGGGACCAGTTCTCGATCCTGATGGAGAACGCGCTGCAGCGGGTGCCGGCGCTGGAGACGGCGGAGATCAAGACGTTCCTCAACGGCCCCGAGAGCTTCACGCCCGACAACAACTTCCTTCTTGGCGAGGCCCCTGAGGTCGCCGGCATCTATGTCGGCGCCGGCTTCAACTCGATGGGCATCGCCTCGGCCGGCGGTGCCGGGAAGGCGCTCGCCGAATGGATCGTCGAGGGCGAAGCGACAAGCGATCTCTGGCCCGTCGACATCCGCCGCTTCGCCGATTTCAACAACAACCCGGCCTGGCTGAAGGACCGGATCAAGGAGACGCTCGGCCTCCACTACGCCATGCCCTGGCCGAACCGCGAGCTCGATACCGCCCGGCCCTTCCGGCGCTCGCCGCTCTATGAGCGCCTCGCGGCCAAGCGGGCCGTCTTCGGATCCAAGATGGGCTGGGAACGCGCGAACTATTTTGCCCGCGACGAGGACGAGCGCACGATCCGCTATTCCTTCGGGCAGCAGAACTGGTTTGATACGGTCGCGGCCGAGCATCGCGCCTGCCGCGAGGCGGCCGGGCTCGTCGACATGAGCAGCTTCGCCAAGTTCCTGCTGCAGGGGCCGCAGGCCGAAGCTGCGCTGCAGCGGCTGGCGGCCAACGATGTCGCCGTGCCGGTGGGCACCTCGGTCTACACCGCCCTGCTCAACGCGCGCGGCACCTTCGAGAGCGATCTCACCGCCGCCCGCATCGGGCCCGACACCTATCTCCTTCTGACCGGCACGGCCCAGGCGACCCGCGACGCGCACTGGATCAGGCGCCAGCTCCCGGAGGGCGTGACGCTGACGGATGTGACCTCGGCCTATGCCGTGCTGTCGCTCGCCGGCCCCAAGGTCGGGGAGATACTCCGCCGCGTCTCGCCGGCCTCCTTCGACCTCGCCGATTTCCCGGCCAACGCGATCCGGCAGATCACGATCGGCTATGCCACAAGCTGGGCCTGCCGCCGCTCCTATCTGGGGGATGGCTTCGAACTTTATGTTCCCATCGAATTCGCGCCCGCCATCTACGATGCGCTGCACGAGGCCGGCGCCGATCTCGGCCTGGTCGATGTCGGATACTATGCCGTCGACTCGCTGCGCATCGAGAAGGGCTTCCGTGCCTGGGGCCGCGAGCTGACGCCGGACGTCAATCCCTACGAGGCCGGTCTCGGCTTCGCCGTGAAGCTGGACAAGGGCGATTTCCTTGGCCGCGATGCTCTCGTCGCCGCCCGCGCCGCGCCGCGTACCAAGCGGCTGATTGCACTCGTCGGCCCTCGTCCGGACGGCCAGATGGCCTGGGGCGGCGAGGCGATCCTGGCCGATGGCAAGCCGGTCGGCGAGATCACCTCGGCGGCGTTCGGCGCGACCCTCGACGGTATCGTTGCGCTCGGCTGGGCCGAGAGCGATGGGCCGATCGACCAGGCCTGGCTCAACGCGCGCAAATGGGCGATCGACCTCGCGGGCACGGCAATACCCGTCACCGCCAGTCTTGCGGCGCCGCTCGATCGCAAGCCGGCACGCGGAGCGCGGGCATGACCGATCTCACGCCGCTCTCGCCCGCCATGCCCCGGGACATCGTCGTGCAGAAGCCAGCCCGTATCCTAACCCTGTCCTGCGAGGACCGGCCCGGCATCGTGCACGCCGTCAGCGGGGTGCTCTACCGGCACGGCTGCAACATCCTGGAGAGCGCGCAGTTCAGCGATCCGCGCGACGGCCGCTTCTTCATGCGCGTCGCCTTTGCTGCGGGCGAGCGCTTCGACGAGGCCGCCTTCCGGCGCGAATTCGACGGCGTCGCCGGCACCTTCCGCATGAATTGGGACGCCATCGACGCAACGCGCCCGCAGCGGGTCGTCCTGATGGTCTCGCGCTTCGGCCATTGCCTGAACGACCTGCTCTTCCGCCAGGCGACGGGGAACCTCAACATCACGATTCCGGCGATCGTCTCGAACCACCGCGATTTCGAGCCATTGGCGAAGAACTACGGCATCCCGTTCCACCACCTGCCCGTCACGGCGGCGACCAAGGCGGAGCAGGAGGCAAAGCTGCTGCAGATCGTCGCGCAGACCGAGGCGTCGCTGGTCGTGCTCGCCCGCTACATGCAGGTGCTGTCCAACGACCTCTGCCGCGCGCTCGACGGGCGGGCGATCAACATCCACCATTCGTTCCTGCCGAGCTTCAAGGGCGCCAAGCCCTACCATCAGGCTTATGAGCGCGGCGTGAAGCTGATCGGGGCGACGGCGCATTACGTGACGCCCGATCTCGACGAAGGCACGATCATCGACCAGGACGTCGCCCGCGCCGATCATTCGCTCGCGCCTGACGATCTCGTCAGCGTCGGGCGTGACATCGAGGCCGTGGTCCTAGCGCGTGCGCTACGCCTGCACATCGAACGGCGGGTGATGCTGGCCGGCCGACGCACGGTCATCTTCCGCTAGGAGCCGCGCGTGCCGGTGAAATTCGCCGCCGACCGCAGCGCAGTGCCATCCACCATCGGAGGTTCACTTGAGCGCCAGGATCCTCGACGGCCGCGAGATCGCGCGCGACATCCGTGCCGAAACCGCCGCGCGGGTCTCCGCGCTCGCCGCCAGAGCCGGCGTTGTCCCGCATCTGGTGGTGATCCTCGTCGGCGACAATGCCGCCTCGCGCGTCTATGTGGCGAACAAGATCCGCGCCTGCGCCGAAATCGGCATCCAATCCACGCTCGTCGCATTCGATGCGGGAATTTCGGCCGACGAGCTCATTGCCGAGATCGAGCGCCTGAACGCTGCCGCCGATGTTCACGGCATCCTCGTCCAGCTCCCTCTGCCACCCCATCACGATATCCACGCCGTGCTGCGGGCGATCTCGGTCGACAAGGATGTGGACGGCTTCCATCTCTACAATGTCGGCGGCCTCGTCGTCGGCAGGACGGTCTTCTCGCCCTGCACGCCCTATGGGCGTGATGCGCATGCTCGATCACGCTGCGATTCCGGTCGAGGGCCGCAACGTCACGATCGTCGGAGCCAGCAACATCGTCGGCAAGCCGATGGCGCTGATGATGATGGCGAGCGACGCTACCGTCTCGGTGTGCCACGCCAAGACGCGCGATCTCGCTCAGTACACCATCCTGGCAGACATATTGGTCGTGGCGGCCGGCGTCGCCGGGCTGATCGGAGCGCAGATGGTCCGCACCGGAGCCGTCGTGATCGATGTCGGCATCAACCGCGACCCGCAGGGCAAGCTGCAGGGCGATGTCGACTTCGACGCCGTCAGAGCCAAGGCGTCCTACATCACGCCCGTTCCCGGCGGCGTCGGCCCGATGACGGTGACCATGCTGCTGGTCAACACGGTCTCGGCGGCAGAGCGGATCGCAGCAAGCGCGGCTGCGCGCCCGATGCCCGGACGGCCAGCCGACGGTTCAGGCAAAGACAATATTGCCCGCCTGAGCCAGCAGGCGCGGATCGCGTGAGCGGACCCGCACCGTGCGCCCATCGAGAATCTCGAAGCAGCGCGCGAGCGTATCTTCCGTCAATCGCTGCATTGCCTCGGCGGTGAAGAAGGTCAGGTGCGGGAACAGGATCACGTCGTCGCGCCCGAACAGCGGGCTGAGCGGATGCCCCTCCCGGGCGAGCGGCTCCTGGCCGTAGACGTCGAGCCCGACCCCGCCGAGACGGCCGGCGAGGACGGTTTCGACCAGAGCGGCTTCGTCGATCAGCCCGCCGCGCGAGACATTGACGAGAATAGCTCCGGGCCTGAGGCAGGCGAGTTCTTCGCGGCCGAGAAGATGGCGCGTCGCGTCGTTGAGGACGCAATGCAGCGAAACGACATCGCATTGCCTCAGCATCGTGTGGAGATCGTCGACCTTCGCCATGCCCCGCATGGCCATGGCCGCCGCATCGACGTGCGGGTCGTAGCCGAGTACCCGGGCGCGGAAGCCCAGCCCCGCCATGCGGGCCATGCTGCTGCCGATCTTGCCTGCGCCTACGATGCCAAGCGTCTTGCCGGTGAGATCGCAGCCGAGCCAACGCCCGGACGGCCAGACCCAGCCATCCTCCTGCACGGCGCGGCTGATCGCCGGCATCCGCTTCGCCAGCGCGATCATCAGGGCGAAAGCGCCCTCGGCCACCGTCTCCTCGGCATATTCGGGTACGTTGACGACGGGGATGCCCCGCGCGATCGCGGCGGGGATATCGATCGCGTCGATGCCGACGCCGTATTTGACGATTCCCTTCAGCCGCTTCGCCGCGGCGATCACCCTGGCCGTGACCGGCGTGTAGCACATCAGCAGCAGGTCGGCGTCGGCAACCGCCGCGATCAACGCCTCCTCGGATATGCCGTCGGGCAGCGTCACGAGCTCGACGCCGCGGGCGCGCAGGCCCTCGTCGATCTCAGGGCATTCGAGTTCCCGGTCGGTGCGGACCGCCTTCATCGCCATGCTCCTCAGCCCGCCAGGATAGCCTGCTCGACGATGCCGAGCGCCCAGTCGAGCTCGGCGCGGGTAATCACCATCGGCGGGGACAGGGTCAGCACGTTGCCCTGGCTGATCTTGAAGCTCAGGCCGGCTTCGAGGCAGCGATAATAGGCGCGCTCGGCCAGGCCATTGTCCGGCGTGAAGTCGTTACGGTCGGAGACGAGTTCCACGCCGAACAGCAGCCCGCGCCCGCGAACGTCGCCGACGGCCGGGCAGCCTTCACCGAAAGCCCGCAGCCGCGCCATTGCATATGCGCCGAGTTCCGCGGCCCGCTCCGTCAGCCCCTCCTCACGGATGATGTTGATCGTCGTCAGGGCCGCGCGGGTGGTGACCGGGTTCTTCTCATGGGTGTAGTGGCCGATGGCGTAGCCTCCGGCGACATCGAGCTCGCGCCGGGCGATGACGGCGGCAATCGGCAGGATGCCGCCGCCCAGCGCCTTGCCGAGGACGACCATGTCGGGCTCGGCCTCGTCATGTTCATGGGCGAAGAAGCGCCCGGTCTTGCCGAGCCCGGTGGGGATTTCGTCGAAGATCAGCAGCGTGCCGTGCCGGTCGCAGGCCTCGCGCACGCTTTTCCAGAAGCCGGGTGCCGGCGGCGACGGCGTGGCGCGCATCGGCTCGGCGACGACCGCGGCAATATCGCCCTCCTTTGCCAGCACATAGGAGATCATCCGGGCGCAGGCGCGGGCCGATTCCTCCAGGCTGTCATGACCATAGGCGCAGTTGCGGCTGCCCCAGGGCGCGACATGCTCGGCGCCCGGCAGGAGGGGGCCGGCGATGCCGGAGCGGAAGGTCGCCTCGCCACCGACGCTGGAAGCTCCGAAGCCGGCGCCGTGGAACGCATCCCAGAAGGACAGCGTCTTGAACCGGCCGGTCGCGGCGCGGGCGAGCCGCAGCGCCACCTCGATCGCGTCCGAGCCGCCGGTGGTGAAGAGCACCTTGCCGAGACTGCCCGGCGCCAGCCGCCCGAGCGTCTCGGCGAGCTCGACTGCCGGCTCGCAGGTGAAGCGCCGCGGCGCGAAGCTCAGCGCATCGAGCTGCGCCTTGATCGCCTCTTTCAGGCGCGGATGCCCGTAGCCGATATGGTGGACGCTGTTGCCGTGAAAATCCATGTAGCGGCGGCCATTGGTATCCTCGATCCAGATGCCCTCCGCCTTCGCGATGGCGGTCAGGCAGGGGCTCGACAGGCTCTGATGCAGGAAGGCGTTCGCGTCCCGCGCCAGCAGGTCCCGCGTTCCGGTATCGGTGATGGCCGCCGTCCAGCCGCTGCGCGCAACAGAGGTATTCGACTCGCCTTCGGTATGGATGATCGTGGCGGTTCCGGCCTGCATGACGTGTCCCTTGTCGCGGCTCTCGCGGCCGGTCGAGGGTGAAGATGGCCGATTTCCCTTCGATCTGAAAAATCGTTAATTCAGATGCTATTATAAATTTTGACGATACATCGCTTCCGGACATTTTCCATGCGCTACGTCCAGCTCCGCGCCTTCCATCATGTCGCGATGGCCGGCGGCTTCTCGAAGGCGGCGCAAGCCCTGCACCTCACGCAGCCGGCAATCTCCGACCAGGTCAGGCGGCTGGAGGAGGAGTACGACGTCGCCTTGTTCAGCAGGAGTCACCGGCAGGTCGTGCTCACGGCGGCCGGCCGGCGATTGCTGGCCCTGACGCACCGGCTGTTCGGAGCGGAAGCCGAGGCGCTCGACATGTTGCAGGAAGAGCGCTCGCTGCGGTCCGGCGCGCTGCGCATCGTCGCCGACTCCGTCCATCACGTGCTCGACGTGCTGACGGCGTTCCGCGAGCGCCATCCGGGCATCCAGATCAGCATCTCGCGCGGCAATACCGGCAGCGTCGTCGATACGCTGATCGGCTACGATGCCGAGGTCGGCGTCCTCGGAGAGCTGGCCGATGACAGGCCGTTCGAGGTGCTGCCGCTCAACGTCTCGCCGATCATCGCCTTCGCCGCCCGCAGCCATCCGGCCGCCGGCCGGAAAAGCCTTTCGCTCGAAGAGCTCGAAGCCTGGCCGCTGGTGCTGCGCGAGCCGGGCTCGCGCACACGCCAACTGCTTGAGCAGCGCGCGGCGGAGCGCGGAGTCGCATTGCACTGCGCCGTCGAAGCGGAAGGGCGGGAGGCCGTGCGGGCGATCGTCGCGGCGGGTGGAGGCATAGGCTTCGTGTCGGCTGCCGAGTTCGGCGACGACGATCCTGCGCTGGTCCGGCTCCCGCTCGACGGCCCTCCGCTCGCGATGCAGGAGAAGTTGATCTGCCTGCACGAGCGCCGCAACAGCAAGACCATCAAGGCGTTCTTCGACATGGCGCGTGCGACGCGGACCTGACGGCGCCGCGCCGGTTTCAGCCCCCAGGCAGCGCCTGGCCCGTCCGCAGGGCGTAGGCCCAGTCCCGGCGGCCGTTCGCATCCGCCTGGCGCGCCGCCCTTTCCCAATCATAGCCGACGAGATGCAGTTCCGCCGCGATGCCCGCCCCGGTCGTGACCACGGCGCAACGGGCATGGGGCATGCCGCTCTCGGCGACATGGGCCGGCCCCAGCGAGTGGTAGGCCGGGTTTCCGACGCTGCCGGGGTTGAGGACGATGGTTCCCGAGCCCAGCCGCACCGTGCGGGCGAGATGGCTGTGGGCGCAGAGCATCAAGGGCGCCGCCTGCCCTGCCAGCCGTTCCTCGATGGTGGCGATCGGGGCCGGCAGGAGGCGGCCGTCCCGGACCTCCTCCATCAGATAAGTGTCGTCGCAGCCCGGGCCGGCATGAAAGCAGAATGCCTCTCCGAGCCTAAGCTCGACGGGCAGCCCGGCGAGCCAGCTGCGTGCATCGGCGTCGAGCGCGCGCCATGCGAAACCGTCGGACGCTCCGAGCCCCTCGGGCGATGGAGCACCGAGGGCACGATCATGATTGCCGCGGACATGGCTCATCCCGCGCGACCGGAGCAGCGCCACGGTTTCGGCCGGCCAGAGCGGGCCGGAGGCGCAGTCGCCGAGATTGACGATCCGGTCGACGCCGAGATCATCCAGCTTCGCAAGGACGGCCTCAAGCGCCAGCAGGTTTCCGTGAATGTCGGCGATGACGCCAAGGCGCATGTTTGGATCCTTAGCTGGACAGTCGAGAAAACGAAGGATCTATCTCGCCGTCCGCCCTGTCACGCCGGCACCGCTAGCGGTCGCGCCAGCGCTGCAGGCGGCCGAAGACAAGCCGGTCGAGGCCGGCATGGGCGAGCTTGACGGCGATGGCGGTGAGCATGATGACGCTCGCCATGCCAGCGGCGGAGGCCATCGCCCCGGCTTCGTCCATATGCACGATCGCGATCGAGGCGAGCTTGGTATCCGCGCCATAGAGGAAGATCACGGCGGAGACCGTGGTCAGGGCGTTGACGAAGACATAGACCGCGATGTCGAGGATCGCCGGCAGGCAAATCGGCGCGGTCACCCGTCGAAAGGTCGACCAGAACGGCACCTTCAGCGAGGCGGAGACCGACTCGAACTCGCCGTCGAGCTGCTTCAGGCTCGTCAGCGCCGTGATGTGCCCCACCGTGTAGAAATGCGCGATGGTGTTGATCACGAGGATCGTCAGCGTCCCATAGAGAAAGCCGAGCGGGTTCCAGTTCGCGTTGAAGAAGAAGACGTAGCCGAGGCCGAGCACGAGGCCGGGCACCGCCATCGGCAGCATCGCCAGGAACTGGGCGAAGGCGCGCAATTGCGGGAACAGCTTCACCTTCTCGATCAGATAGGCGCCGGTGAAGATCAGCGCCGTGCCGATCACCGCCGTCAGCGAGGCGAGCAGCAGCGAGTTGCCATAGGTGGCCCAGCCGTCGGGCTCCACCGCCGCGAAGTCGTAATTGCCCAGCGTCAGCGAGAGGTTGTAGGGCCAGTATTTGACGAAGGAGCCCCAGAACGCGATCGCATAGGGCCCGACGATGGCGAGCGCCATCACCGCGACGAAACCGAGCAAGGTGAGGTCCCGGCGCCGGTCCGGGCGCGGCGCATAGGGCACGGCCCGGGCCGAGAGCATTGCGCTCTGCCGCCGCTGGACCACGCGGTCTGCGAAGAAGGCGAGCACGGCCGGGACCAGCAGGATGATGCCGACGACGGCGCCCATCGGGAAGTTCTGCTGGCCGACGACCTGCCGATAGGCGTCCGTCGCGAGCACGCTGAACTGCCCGCCGATAACCTTGGGAATACCGAAATCGGTGATGACGAGGGTGAATACCACGAACGCGGCGCTGATCACGCCGTAGCGCGCACCCGGTAGGGTGATCGTGCGGAAGATCCGCCAGCGCGTGGTGCCCATCGCCTCGGCCGCCTCGCGCAGCCGCCCGTCGGACAATGCGAGCGCCGTGACGAGGATCAGCATGGCGTGGGGAAAGCTGTAGAGCGCCTCCGCGGCGATGATGCCGACGGGTCCGTAGAGCGAGGCGCCCATCATCCAGGATTTGAGGATGCCCTGATTGCCGAAGATGTAGATCAGCGCCAGGCCCGACAGGAGCGAGGGCGCGAAGACCGGGATCATCGCCGCGGCATAGAACAGGCCCTTGCCGGGGATGCAGCTCCGCCGCAGGGCATAGGCATAGAGAAAGGCGACGGGGACCACGATCGCCGTGGTTATGCTGGCAACGAACAGGCTGTTAGTGAGCGAGGAGAGCAGCGTCGGCGTCGTCGCATAGCTGACGAAGTTCGCCAGCCCGACGAAGCGGCCGTCGACATCCTCGAGGCTCTTGGACAGCAGCGCCCAGAGCGGCAGGGCGATAATGAGGACCAGCACGGCACAGAGCGCCAGGATCAGCGCCCCGGCGACCTGACGCTCGATGATGCGAGGCGGCGACACCTTCACGGCCGGCGCGGTCATGGCGAGCGGGCGAGCGGCGTCGCTCATCGTCCGCTCCCCGCAAAGACATGCAGGGCTTCCGGCGGGAAGGCGACCGCGCGCACCTGCCCGGGCGAGATGCCGAGATCACGCATCGCATTGGTCGAGAAATCGGCCGCGATGCGCGTCGTGCGGGAACCGGTCGGCTCCAGATGCGCCCGGCAATACGAACCGAGGAAGGCGAGATCGCCAATGCGCGCCTCGAAGCTGTTGGGCGTGTCGGCGGTGATGCTGCGGGTGCGGACCTCCTCGGGGCGCATGGCGAGCCGCACCGGCGTGCCCACCGCGAAGGGCGCGGCATTGGCGACGAGAAGATCGAGCTCATCGACACGCACACGGCCCGGGCCGGTGACGATCGCATCGAGAAATGTCATGTGGCCGACGAAGTCCGCGACGAAGGGCGTCGCCGGACGGCGGTAGATTTCCTCGGGGGTGCCCACCTGCTCGACGGCGCCGTTGCTCATCACGACGATGCGGTCGGCCATGGCGAGCGCTTCCTCCTGGTCGTGCGTGACCATGATCGTGGTCACGCTGAGACGCTGCTGCAGCGAACGCATCTCGTCGCGGAGCCTCACCCTGACCTTGGCGTCGAGCGCCGAGAGCGGCTCGTCGAGCAGGAGAAGCTCCGGCGAGGTCGCGAGCGCGCGGGCGAGGGCCACGCGCTGCTGCTGCCCGCCCGAAAGCTGGATGGGATATTTCTTCCCCTGATCCGTGAGGCCGACCAGTTCCAGAAGCTCGTCGGCGCGGCGGGCGATATCACGCGCAGGACGGCGGCGGTTGACGAGGCCGTAGCCGACATTGTCCGTGACCGTCAGATTGGGAAACAGCGCGTAGGACTGGAAGACGATCCCGAAATCGCGTTCCGCCGGGCTCGCGCGGGACACATCGCGCCCGCCCATATGGATGCTGCCGCTGTCCTGAAGATCGAGGCCGGCAATCGCCCGCAACAGGGTCGTCTTGCCGCAGCCGGAAGGGCCGAGGAAGCAGACGAATTCGCCACGACGGATGTCGAGATCGATGCTGCGCAGGGCCTGGAAGGCGCCGAAGCTCTTCGCTACCTTGCGGATCGAGAGAAAAGGGTTCGTGTTCGTGGTCATCGTAAAGACCTTCCTCTGAACGCCCGGCACTATGCCTGGAGGGCCAGCAAGGGCTTGAGTCCGTCACCCCCGCGCTTGCATAAGCCGTACCGCCCCGCCCGCTTCAGCGGGTCGGGGCGGTTTGGCAGCCTTCAGTTCTTTGGCGCGGCCTTGGATTCGTAGCGCTTGGACCATTCGGCGAGCACACGCTCACGATTATCCGCCATCCAGGACAGGTCGTTCTTGATCATCCCGGCTTCGGCGTTGGCGGGGTAGTTCGTCGGCTTGTTCTCGACGCCCGGCGCAGCCACGATGGCATAGGTCTTCGAGTAGAGCTCGTTCGCTTGCTTGGTCGTCGACCAGTCGGCGATCTTCTTCGCGACGGCGAGGTTCTTCGAGCCCTTGACGATGGCGCTCGCTTCCATCTCCCAGCCTACGCCCTCTTTCGGGATCACGACCTCGATCGGCGCGCCCTTGGTCTTCTCGGCGGCGCCGCGCATGTCGAGAGCCAGGCCGATGGTGCGCTCGCCGCGCGCCGCCTGGACGCAGGGCGCCGAACCCGAATGCAGATAGGCCGCGATGTTCTCGTGCAGCCCGTCCATGAACTTCCAGCCCTCGGCCTCGCCCATGCTCTGCAGCCAGCCCGCGACCATCAGATAGCCGGTGCCGGAGGACGCCGGATGGGGCATCACGATCTTGCCCTTGAATGCCGGGTTGAGCAGGTCCTTCCACGAGCTCGGTACCGCGACGCCCTTGGCTTCGGCGGTGTTGTAGCAGACGACGCCGAGATAGGCGTCCATGCCGGTCCACGTGTAGGGAGCGTTGCCGTCCCGGAAGACCGGCTTCAGCGCATCGGCGCCGGCAGGCTTGTAGGTTTCGAGCAGGCCGGCCTTCTCGAACATCAGCAGGCTCGACGCGGCGAGGCCCATCACCATGTCGGAACGCGGATTGTCCTTCTCGGCCAGGAAACGGGCCGTGATGACGCCGGTGGAATCGCGAACCCAGACCACTTCCGCGTCGGGCACGGCCTTCTCGATGGAAGCCTTGAACGGCCCGAGCTGGTCGTTCTCCAGCGCGGTGTAGATCGTCACCTTCGTCTTTTGTGCCTGCGCAGCGCCCGGAAGTGCGAGTGCGAAAGCGCCGATAACACAGGAAGCAAGCCAGCTCTTCATTGTTCTCATCCCCTCATTACGTTCAGTTTGGGCACTCTTCCGGCGCTTCATTCCCCTGGATTTGGAAAAGCCGGCGGGTCGAGCCGCCGGCTTCGGTCGTTCTTCGCCTTCAGGCGGTCCAGGGCTGGGACCAGGTCTTGACGTTGGTGAAGCTCTTCATGGCTTCGACGACGCCTTCCTTGTAGCCGAGGCCGGAATCCTTGATGCCGCCGAACGGGGACATCTCGATCCGGTAGCCCGGCACTTCCCAGACATTGACCGTGCCGACCTCGAGCTCGGCGATGAAGCGCTGGATGTAGTCGAAGCGGTTGGTGCAGACGCCGGAGGACAGGCCATAGGCGGTCGAGTTCGAGATCCGGATGACTTCCGCGATGTCGTCGGGCACCCGGATGATCGGGATCACCGGGCCGAAAGTCTCTTCGTGCACAAGTTCGCAGTCATAAGGAATGTGGTCGACCACCGTCGGATGGAACAGCGCACCCTGCGCGCGCTCGCCGTGGAGCACCTGCGCGCCCTTGCTCACCGCATCGTCGACGCGAGCCTGGAAAAGCGTGGCCGAGCGGGCGTTGATGACGCAGCCGACATCGGTCTCGGGGTCCATCGGGTCGCCGCATTTCAGCTTCCTGGCCTTCTCGACCACCAGCTTGGAGAAGGCGTCGGCGACGCTCTCGACGACGAGGATGCGCTTGACCGCGGTGCAGCGCTGGCCCGAGTTCTTGGTCGCGCCGGTGACGGCGAGCTCGGCCGCCTTGTCGAGGTCGGCATCCTCCATGACGATCAGCGGGTCGTTGCCGCCAAGTTCCAGCACGATGCGCTTGTAGCCGGCATGGGCGGCGATGTGCTTGCCGACCCTGACCGAGCCGGTGAAGGTCACCAGGTCGGCGTCGGGATCGGTGATCATCGCGTCGCCCATGGTCGAGGGGTTGCCGGTGACGACCGAGAGCATCTCCGGCGGCAGGCCGGCCTCGTAGAGCACGTCGGCTAGCGCCAATGCGGTCAGCGGCGTCAGCTCGGTCGGCTTCAGCACGAGGCGGTTGTTGGTCGCGATTGCCGGGGCCAGCTTGTGGCTGACCATGTTGAGCGGATGGTTGAACGGGGTGATCGCCGAGATCACGCCGAGCAGCGGCTGGCGCGTGGTGAAGATCTTGCGCGCCTTGCCGTTCGGCGAGATGTCGCAGGAGAACATCTCGCCATCGTCCTTGATGGTGAGTTGGGCCGCGAAGGACCAGACGTCATACGCACGGCTGGCCTCATAGAGCGAATCCTTCCAGCACAGGCCGGCTTCCGCCGTGATCAGCTTGGCGAACAGCTCCTTGCGGTCGCGCAGCAATTCGGCCGTCTTCTGCAGGATCTGCTGGCGCTCGTAGCGGGTCAGCTTCGGCTTGAACGCCTTCGCCTGGGCGAAGGCCTCGCGCACATGCTCGGGACGGGCGGCCGGGATCAGCCCGACCACGCTGTCGTCATAGGGGTTCTTGACCTCGAGCATGTCGTCGGTCGTGACCAGCTTGCCGGCGATGCGCATCGCCTCGCGCCGCACCGGCGGCCTCACCGTCGCGTTCATCTCAGTTCACCAGGTTCAGGGCGACGTCGAAGACGTCGAAATTGCGCAGGACCCGTCCTTCGGGGACGGTGATCGGCCGGTTGGCGATCATCGGCACACGCTGCTCGGTGATGCCGCCATGCGAGCGCAGCGGCTCGGTCAGGCCGGAGAGATCGTGCCTGTCAGGCGAGGTGCCGATGACCTTCTGTCGCGTCGAGACGACTACGACATCGCCGATCCGGTCGGCCGGCAGTTCGAAGCGCTCGCAAGCCTCGGCGGACGTCACCGCCAGCGCGATGCCGTCGAGGCCGGAGATGCGGGCCGCGACCTCCACCTGGTCAGCGCCATCAGGCAGGTAGACCGTGGCGAAGGAGCCGAGCGCGCCATGATGGACCACGTAAGGGTCGGTGATCGGCAGGATCACGCGCATCGTGCCCTTGCCATACCATTCATCCATCAGGCTCTGCAGGTAGACGACGTCCGGCTCGCCATTGGGCAGATGCTTGTCGTTCATGCCGTGGTCGGCTGTGATCACGAGCGTGCAGCCGAGCGCGTCGAGCCTGCCGACATAACCGTCGAACATGGCGTAGAAGGCATCAGCCATCTCCGAACCGGGCGCCGCCTTATGCTGCACATAGTCGGTGGTCGAGAGGTACATCAGGTCAGGCTTGAAGGTCTCCAGCAGCTTGACGCCGGCGGCGAAGACGAACTCCGAGAGATCGGCCGAATAGACCGACGGCACGGGCATCCCGACGAAGTCGAGCACGCTCTCGATGCCGTTCTCGGCCTTGTTGGCCTTGTCGGCCTTCTCCGAGGAGAAGGCGATGGCGGTGCCGGCCGTGAAGTCGAGGCCCTTGCCGAGCAAGGTGCGCAGCTTGTCCTTGGCGGTGACCATCGCGACCTTGAGGCCAGACTTCTGGAACTCGGCGAGGATGGTCGGCGCGCGCAGGAAGCGGGCCTCGTTCATCATCACCTCCTCCTTCGCCTCGCGGTCGTAGAAGAAGTTTCCGGCGATGCCGTGGACCGCCGGCGGACGGCCGGTGATGATCGAGAGGTTGTTCGGGTTGGTGAAGCTCGGGATCACCGAATAGGCATGCGTGCTCGCGCCCGTCCGCATGATCCGGTCGAGGTTGGGCGTCAGCCCCTTCGCGCTGGCAGCCTCTATATAGGCCGGCTCCGAGCCGTCCATGCAGATCACCACTGTCGGACGCTGCGGGCGGGCATAGCCCCGGCCGTTCGCGACGACATCCGATCCGACCTTCGAATGCATGTTCATCATCACCTCCCTCAAGCGGCCGACTTCAGGCCGACGCCCATCTCGGCGAGCACATCCGACACGGTGGCGACGAAGGCCCGCATGTCCTGAGCGCCGAGCGCCCCGATGCAGCCGATACGGAAGCTGTCGGCCACAGTGAGCTTGCCGGGATAGATCACGTAGCCGGCGTCCTTCAGCGCGTCGTAGAAGCGCTGGAAGACGAAGCGCTTGTCCTCCGGCATGTGGAAGGTGACGATGATCGGCGCCTGCCGCGCGGCCGGCAGCAGCGTGCGGAAACCGAGCCCCTCCATGCCTTCGATCAGGATGCGGGCGTTCTCGGCATAGCGCTCGCCGCGCCCGGCAACGCCGCCCTCGGCCCAGAACTCCTGCAGCGCCGCGTGGAAGGCGACGATGACGTGGATCGGCGGGGTGAAGCGGTACTGGCCGGTGCGCTCGAAACCGGCATGCTGGTCGTGAAGATCGAGCACGAGCGTGGTGGCGTTGCCCTGGGTCTCGGCGAGGGCGTTCTTGCGGGCGATGACGAAGCCGAGCCCGGGCACGCCCTGAATGCACTTGTTCGACGACGCCGCGACCGCGTCGAAATATATCTCGCGGCTGTCGAGCGGCAGGGCTCCGAAGGCGCTCATCGAGTCGACCAGCAGCCGGCGGCCATGGCGCTTGGCCAGCGCCGCGATGGCCTCGATCGGGTTTCGGATGCCGCTCGTCGTCTCGCAGTGAACCGCGAAGAGATGGGTGATGCCGGTATCGGTGACCAGCATGCGGTCGATCTCCGCCAGATCCGGCGGCGTGTCCTCGGCCGTCTCATGAGCGACCACCGAGCGACCCGCGATCTCCAGGATGCGCTTGGCGCGCTGGCCATAGGCGCCGTTGATCAGGACCAGGATCTTGCCGTCACGGGGCACGAAAGTGGTCAGCATCGCCTCGACGGCGAAGGTGCCCGAACCCTGCATCGGCACGGTGACGAAATCCGCTTCGCCATGGATGACCTTGGGCAGCTCGTCCATGACGGCCTTGTTGATTCCGACGAATGTGGCGTCGCGGGAGCCCCAGTCATGGACCATCGCCTCCTTGATGGCCTTGCTGGTCGTCAGCGGCCCCGGCGTCAGAAGCAGCGGATCGCCGGTCTCGGAGGTTGCGGGGCGTCGGACTTGGGCCATGGCGCGGTCTCGCTCTTGTTTCTTCAGCGGATGGCCCACGCTAGAACGCCGCCTTGACATAGGTCCAATACATCGTTTGCATGTCATCTATAGACAGGATCTATAGCAATGATCGTCAGTTATTCCGGCCTTGCCGCGTTCCATGCCGTGGCCGAAGCCGAGAGCTTCACCGGCGCGGCAAAGGCCCGCAATCTCAGCCAGCCGACGCTGTCGGCGCAGGTGAAGGCGCTCGAGGATGCGTATGGCGTGCGCCTTTTCGACCGGATGGGGCGGCACGTCAGGCTGACGCCGCTCGGCCAAAGCCTCTTCGTGATTACCGCACGGCTGTTCACCGCGCAGGACGAGGCGCAGGCGCTCCTGGCGGGCACGCGAACCCTGCAGCGCGGTCACCTGCGCATCGCGGCCGATAGCGCGACGCATGTCATGCCGGCCCTGGCCAGGATGCGCGCGAATTACCCCGGCCTGACCTTTTCCCTCACCATCGGCAACTCGTCCGAAGTGGTCGACCAGATCATGGATTTCGCGGCCGATGTCGCCATAACGGCCCGCCCGAACTCCGACCCGCGCATCTACAGCATCAAGCTGCGATCGGATCATCTGGTCGCGTTCATCGCGGCGGATCACGAGCTGGCGCGGCACGACAGCATCCCGATCGAGGCCTTTGCCGGCCAGGATATCGTCCTGCGCGAGCGGGGATCCATCACCCGGGAGGTTTTCGAGAACCGGCTTTCGATGGCCGGGGTCAAGCCGATGAACCTGCTCGAAGTGCAGTCCCGCGAAGCCGTCCGGGAGGCCGTCGCGGCCGGCTTCGGCATCGGTGTCGTCTTCGAAGCCGAGTTCAGGCCCGAGCCGAATCTGAAGCGGCTGATCCTGACGGGCGCCGATTTCAGCGTCGGCGAATATGTCGCCTGCCGGGCGGAGCGGCGGCGCCTCCCGCTGGTCCGGAGCTTCTTCGAGACGGTCCCGCAAATCATCGATGGGGTCTAGGCGACGTTCAAACCCGCTGCGGCGGCAGCGGGTTTGCGCCATGATCGGCAAGCTGCCGCTCATTCCGATCACGAGGCCCGAGCAGCGGCTGGCCGTCGCACTGCGGACGGGCATAAGTCCGCCCGCTTGCGCCCAACCCTCGGATGCAGGCTCAGATCGAAATCCCTGCCGCGCCGGTCAGCGGATCAGCGCCCGGACGCGAGACGAGACCAGGTCGGCCACCAGCACCATCGCGAGGATGACGAGGATGCAGGTGGCGGTGTCCTGGTACTTGAAGAGCTTCATCGAGGATACCAGCTCGAAGCCGATGCCGCCGGCGCCGACCATGCCGAGCACCGTCGACTGCCGGACATTGGTCTCCAGCCGGTAGAAGATGGTGCCGAGCCAGGTCGGCAGGACCTGCGGCAACACGCCGAAGAAGAAGGTCTGGAACGGGCCGACTCCGGCCGAGCGGAAGGCCTCCAGCGGCCCTTCGTCGATATCCTCCATCGCCTCGGCGAAGAACTTGCCGAGCATGCCGGCACCGTGGATGGCGAGCGCGAGCACGCCGGCGAAGGGGCCCAATCCGATAGCCGCCACGAAGATCAGCGCCAGGATGATCTCGTTGATGCCGCGCATGCAGTTGAGCAATTGCCGCGTCGCATGGAAGACGGCCGGGCTCGGGGTCAGGTTGCGCGCTGCGAAGAAGCAGATCGGCAGCGCCAGGACGACCCCGAGCAGGGTGCCCCAGACGGCGACCTGCAGGCTTTCGAGGGCCGGTTTCCAGAGCCGTTCGAGGAACTCGGGATTGGGCGGCGTCATCCGGACCAGGAAGTCCCACATATAGGGGATTCCGTTCCAGAGATTGGTCGCGTTGATCTGCGAACCGATCGCCGCCCACCAGAGGAAGGCGACGATCGCGAGGGATGCGAGCGCGACGCCCCACCAGCCGAAACGGCCTTGGGGCGGACGCATGACGAGTTGCAAGCTACCGAATGACATGGCCGGATCCTGTCTCGTTCAAGCCGTCGCGACGGCGACCATGGGGGTGATGACTGCGGGCTGCGGTGCGGGCCGCGGCTTCAGCACGCGGCTGATGCCGGGATCCTCCAGCCCGGGGTAGATCTTGTGCACGATCTCCGTCGTCAGCTGGTCCGGCGTGTCGTCGAAGATCACCTTGCCGCCGCTCAGGCCGACGATGCGTTCGCCGAATTCGACGGCGTAATCGACCTGATGGAGGTTGCAGATCACCGCGATGCCCTCCTCCTTGCAGATCGCCTTGAGGTAACCGAGGACGACGCGGGAGGTCTTCGGATCGAGGCTGGCGACGGGCTCGTCGCAGAGGATCACCGCCGGCTGCTGCGCCAGCGCGCGGGCGATGCCGACGCGCTGTTGCTCGCCGCCCGAGAGCTGGTCGCCGCGCGAATTCGCCTTATGCGGCAGCTCGACGCGCGCCAGCGCCTCCATCGCGATCTCGACGTCCCGTTTGGGGAAGAGCTGCAGCATGGTGAGGATGGACGACAGGCCGGCCATGCGGCCGACCAGCACGTTCTTCAGCACGGACAGGCGCTTCACCAGATTATGGTGCTGAAAGATCATCGCGACGGGGCGCGAGCCCCGTGCGCGGCGCTTCGCATCGAACACCATGCCGTCGATCACGGTTCGCCCCGCATCGGGCTGCGCGAGGCCGTTGATACAGCGCAGCAGCGTCGATTTGCCGGCGCCGCTCGGGCCGAGAACGACGAGGAATTCCCCGGCCTTCACGGTGAGGTCGATACCCTGCAGAACGGGGCGCCCGGCATACGACTTCTTCAGGCCTTCGATCTTGATCATCCGAGATCCTCCGCCGGTCGCGCTGGGCGACTACTTCATCTTGACCAGGTCGAGCTTCAGCACCTTGGCCGTGTCTCGAATGATGTCGTAGGCTTGGTCGTTGGTCTCGACGAAGCGGTTGAGCTTGCCCTGATCGGCCCAGGTGATGTCCCGGATGTTCAGGAAGGCGCCCTTGATCTGCTGCTTCAGATCATCGGGCAGGTTCTTGCGCCAGCAGGTCGGCGACTCCGGAATCGGATCGGAACGCCAGACGACGTGGATGTCGGCAGGATCGACCAGCTTCTTCTGTACGGCCGCATCGAAGATGCGGTCCGCGATCGTCGCGGCGTCGACCCGCTTGTTCGCGACGGCGAGCGCATTCGCATCATGCGAACCGGTGAAGAGCACGCGCCCGAAATCCTTCTCGGGATCGAAGCCGATCTTCATCAGCCCGGCCTTGGGGAAGAGGTGCCCCGAGGTCGAGGACGGATCGACGAAGGCGAAGGTGCGGCCCTTCAGGTCCTTGACCTCTTTGATGCCGCTGTCTTTCCGGGTGATGATCTGGCTGTGGTAGAAGGTCCGCCCGGATTTCGCCGTTTCCGCCGTGGCGAAAGCCTCGATCGGCGCCACCGTCGTGCCGAGCACATAGGAGAACGGTCCGAGATAGGCGACGTCGACATGGCTCGAGCGCATCGCCTCGATGACGCCGTTATAGTCCGAGGCGACGAAGCCCTGGACCTTGATGCCGAGATTCTTCTCCAGCGCGTCCAGAAGCTGCTGGCTGGATTCGAGCATGGCGCGCGAATCCTCGGAGGGAATCAGGCCGACCTTGATCAGTTTCGTCTGGGCACGGCCGATGTTCGGCATGGCCAGCGCAGCGCCTGCTCCGGCGAGAGCGCTCGTGATGATCTTCCGACGCGATATGTTCATGTCATCCTCCCAGATGAGCCGGTGGTCTTTGACCTTGCCGGTGAACGAAGGGCGCGATTGCCCGGATCTGCGAAATGTCAGGCTGCTTTGGCGGCCAGTTTCCCGATGAAGTTGCGCCCGCGCTCGCCTTGCATGGCCTTGTCGACCAGACGGTCCCATTCGGCCGGCGAGACACCGTAGGCGGCGGGGTCCGTCCTGACGCCCAGACCTTGCAGGAAAGCATCGAGCCGCTCGGCGCCCTGCTCCAGATCGGCCCCGAAGACACGGCGCAGCGCCGCATCGCATTGCGGCTGCACGCCGGTCGCCCAGCGCATCACGATCGGCAGCGAGAAGGAGCAGGCGATGCCGTGGATCGTGCCGCTCTTCAGCGTAATGTCGTAGGAGATGTTGTGGGCGAGCGCCGTCTTGGTGTTCGAGAAGGCGAGGCCCGCCAGCAGGCTGGCACGCATCTGTCGCGCCCTGAGCTCGACGTCGTCGAGCCGCTCCAGCAGGCGCGGCAGGGTATCGATGATCTCGCGCGCGGCCTCGACCGCGTAGTTGGCTGAAACCGGATTGCCGTTGACGTTCCAGATGCTTTCGAGCGCATGCGACAGGGCGTCGAGCCCGGTCGCCAGCGTCAGGCCGCGGGGTGCGCCGACAGTCAGGACCGGATCGAGCACCGCCGTCTCGGGGTAGAGCCGCGGATGGGCGAGCGAGTACTTGCTGCCGTTGGCCGAATCCCAAACGGTCGCCCAGGAGGTGACCTCGCTTCCGGTTCCCGCCGTCGTCGGCACGGCGATGATCGGGACGATCGTGTCGGCGTCGAGGGGCACCTTGTCGACGAGATGGCGCCGCACCGTTTCGAAGTCGCCGCCGCTGGCGGCCAGCACCTTGGCCGCATCGATCATCGAGCCGCCGCCGAGCGCGACGATGACCTCGGGCACCTGCGAAGCCGCGCCGAATTGCCGGCAGGATTCGACCAGATCCGCGCAGTCCGGGTTGGTCTCGATGTTGCTGATCGTGACCACCGGAGCGCCGGCAGCCTTCGCGAGGCGGGCGGACAATTCGTGGAAGATCGGCTGGTCATAGGTAACGAGCGCCCAGCGCCGGGTGCCGACAAGCTTCGCGACCTCATCGAAGAGGCCAGACCCGAACCGGATCTTCACGGGATTCCAGTACGCCCAGCTCATGCCTTCCGCCCTCGCTACAGGTGCCTTGCCGACACCGTTTCGAGGATGCTCACAGAGCTCATCCATCATAACAAATTGATTTTTTGATCTCTATAGATAGAAATTTGCTATGCGTTATACCCAGCTGCGCTCCTTCCACAATGTCGCGAACGCCGGAGGCTTCAATGCAGCAGCCGAGACGTTCAACATCAGCCAGCCGACCCTGACCGCGCAGGTCGGCGCGCTGGAGGATGAGTTCGGCGTCGAGCTCTTCGTCAAGCGCGGCCGACGGCGGGAACTCAGCGACACCGGCCGCCAGCTTCTCGCCATCACCACCCGCCTCTTCGCCGAGGAGGCCGAGGCGCTCGCCTTCCTGTCGGAAACGCGCGAACTCCGGACGGGCCGTCTCTCGATCAGCGCCGTCGGCCCGTTTCACGTCACGGAGATGCTGGCCGCCTTCAATCAGGCCTATCCGGGCATCGAGCTTGCGGTAAAGATCGGCAATTCGACCGAAGTCCTGGATGACCTCGCCAGCTACCGATGCGACGTCGCGGTCCTCGCCTATATCGACGAGGACGACCGGCTGCTGACCATTCCGTATCGGCGCCATCCGGTGGCGCTCTTCGTCAGGCGCGATCATCGCTTTGCCGACCGCAGCAGTATCCGACTGACGGAGCTGGAAAGTGAGCCGATGATCGTCCGGGAACTGGGTTCGACGACCCGCCGCGCCTTCGAGAACGCCCTTGCCAGGACGAACACGAAACCACGACTCGTGATGGAGATCGGCAGCCGCGAGGCGGTGAGGGAGGCGGTCATTCGCGGACTTGGCATCAGCTACGTCTCGGAAGCGGAGTTCGTGCCCGATGAGAACTTGCGGCTGATCCCGATCGAGGGGGCCGAAGTCTACACCTATGCGCATGTCGTCGTGCTGAAGCAGCGGGAAGCCAGCCGGGTCATTACCGCCTTCCTCACCGTTGTCCGCGGAATGAGAGAGATGTTCGACGCCGCCGCGCGCATCAATCGACAGGCACGCGCCGATCGGCTGCCATGATCGCTCAGACGACCGCGCGCTCCAGCGATGGCCATCGCGGTCCTCTGCAACGGTCGTTGGGGGGCCGGTGCACATCGATGTGGAGTGGATCTCGGGCAGCGTTTCGCAGGCCTCAACGCGCTGCTGGCGACCGTGCCTTCCTCATCGCCTCGGAGTTGCACCGCCTTTGCTGCCGATGACTGCAGCAGAGCTCATACCCAGCGCGTCTTCGATCGCCTAAATTGACTCGGCTTGATCTCACGAGGCTTCTGACACCGCATGGATCGCATAGAGGCGATGAAGGTCTTCGTTGCCGCCCTGGATGAGGGAAGCCTCGCCGGTGCGGGGCGTCAGCTCGGCAGGTCGCCGGCGGCCGTGAGCCGGGCGATCGCCTTTCTGGAGCGGCAGGTGGGAGCGACGCTGCTCCACCGCACCACGCGCGCCATCAAGCTCAGCGAGATCGGCGAGCGCTACGCCGCCGCCTGCCGCCGCATCCTCGTCGACCTGCAGGAGGCCGAGGCCATAGGGGCCGGCGAACGGGCCGCGCCGCGCGGAACCTTGACGATCACGGCGCCTACGGTCAGCGGCGAGGAGATCCTGCGCCCGATCATCGACGCCTATATCGAGGCTTACCCGGCCGTATCGGTCAATCTCGTCCTGTTCGCGCGCAGCGCGAACCTGATCGAGGAGGGCATCGACATCGCCTTGCGCGTGCTGGAACTGCCGGATTCCTCGATGACGGCCATCCGCATCGGCGGTGAGGTGAGGCCGGTGATCGTGGCCGCTCCGCGCTATCTGAGTCAGCATCCCCGCATCGACGAGCCGGGTGACCTGACCCGGCACAGCATCATCGCCTGCACCGATTTCGGGCGAGATAGCTGGGTCTTCTCGCCGCCCAAGGGCGGATCCATAGCGCGTTCCGTTCAGTTCAAGCCACGCTTGATCGTCAACAGCGTGCGGGCGGCTCTCGGCGCCGCCGTCGGCGGGCTGGGTGTCACCCGTCTCCTCACCTATCAGGTCGCCGAACGCGTTCAGGACGGCTCGTTGCAGCTCCTGCTGCGGGGGACCGAACCACCAGCCAGACCCGTGAATCTGCTGCTGCCGCAGGGGCGCTCGACGGTTCCCAAAGTCCGGGCGTTCCTGGATTTCGCGGTACCGCGACTGCGGGCGGATTTTGCACGGCTCACGGCAGAAGCGGTCGCGCTGGACGACTGACCCGGACATTCTTCCACTTCAGGGAAGAATGTCTACCGTACGGCGGGCATTCAAACGATCCGCGAAACCTCCAAAATGATCCTCACCGAACGAGATGGGCTGGGCACCAGCCATCTCCTTCACAGGCGGAGGCCAGAGGATCATCATGAGCAACGAACGGAAAGTCGCCATCGTCACCGGTGCCTCGCAGGGCATCGGCGCCGGGCTGGTCAAGGGATTTCGTGACCGCAACTATCGCGTCGTCGCAACGTCGCGCTCGATCAAGCAAAGCGGCGACGAGGATATCCTGGCCATCCCCGGAGATATCGCCGATCCCGCGACGGCCGAGGCCGTGATCCGCGAGGCGCTGGCCCGCTTCGGGCGCGTCGACACGCTGGTCAACAATGCCGGCCTCTTCATCGCCAAGCCCTTCACCGACTACACGCTCGCGGATTTCGAGAGCAAGATCGCGACCAATCTCGCCGGCTTCTTTCACATCACGCAGCAGGCCGCGGGCATCATGCTGAAGCAGGGCTCGGGCCATATCGTCAACATCACCACCAGCCTCACCGACCATGCGATCGCCGGCGTCCCGACCGTGCTGGCCAACCTGACCAAGGGCGGGATCAACGCGGCGACGAAGGCGCTGGCGATCGAATACGCCGGCAGGGGCATCCGCGTGAATGCGGTCTCTCCGGGCGTGATCAAGACGCCGATGCACGCGCCGCAGACGTATGAATTTCTGGCCAACCTCCATCCAGTGAAGCGGATGGGCGACATTCGGGACGTCGTCGAGGCCGTGCTGTTCCTGGAGGGCGCCGGCTTCGTCACAGGCGAGATCCTGCATGTCGATGGCGGCCAGAGCGCCGGGCACTGAGGGAGACGGCCATGCCGATCGTCACCATACAGGTCACGCAGGAAGGCTCCAGCCCCGGCCGCGCCTCTGTCACGGCCGAGGAGAAGGCGCAGCTCATCGCCGGCGTCAGCCAGCTTCTGCTCGACGTACTGAACAAGCCGCTCGACTCGACCTTCGTCGTGATCGAGGAGGTCGAGCTCGATAACTGGGGCTGGGGCGGCTTGCCTGTCCCGGAATACCGCAAGCGGCGCGCAGCGAGCCAGACTCGCCCTACCGGGGCTTGAACGCCCCTACCCGCGCGGCTCGGCATCGAACGGCCGAGCCGCCGGGCGGCGACTTGCGGAGCTGACCATCACGGAGAGTATCGATGTCTCGCAATGACCGGACAACCGCCCTGGCCGGTGCGCTGGTGCTGGCGATCGGCATGGGTTTCGGGCGCTTTGCGTTCACCGGCCTCTATCCCCTGATGGTCGCCGAGCGGCAGATCAGCGTCGAGGCAGGCTCATATGCCGCCTCGGCCAACTACGCCGGCTATCTGATCGGCGCATTGCTGCTGAGCCTGTGGCCGACCCGCTCGAGCCGGGCGATGTGTGCGCTGGCGGTGCTGACGACGGCCGCCTTGCTCGCCCCGCTCGGCCTGCCCTTGTCTTCTCCGCTCGTTATCCTGGTTCGCGGCCTGGCAGGCGTCTCGAGCGCGATCGCCATGGTCGCGGCGGCGCAGTGGCTCCTTCACGATCGCGGCCTTTCCCATCAGGCCGCGACACTTTTCGCAGGCGTCGGAATCGGCATCCTGCTTTCCGCGGAAATCATTGCAGCCGGGCACGCCGCGGCGCTGCCAAGCCGATGGGTCTGGCTCCTGCTGGGCGGGGTGTCGCTTGTTCTAGGATCGGTCGCCTTGTGGCTTCAGTCCCGGGCGGAACGGGACGAGCCGCCGCCGACCTCCCATGCGACCGCGATCGGCGGCCTGCTCGGGCCCTACCGGCTGACAATCGTCTATGGCCTGGCGGGCTTCGGCTACATCGTCACTGCAACCTACCTGCCGTTGCTCGTGCGGAATGCGCTGGGCTCGGTCGATCCGGCGCATATCTGGGCGCTCTTCGGCCTGGGCGCCGTGCCGTCCTGCTTCCTCTGGCACGCGCTGCATCGGCGCTGGGGCAGCAACATCAGCCTCGCGGCGAACCTGGGCGTGCAGGCTGTCGGCGTTGTCCTGCCGGTGCTGCATCATCCCGTGGCCTATGTCGCCAGCGCCCTCATCGTCGGCGGAACCTTCGTCGGCACCGTCACGATCGCGCTGCCGGCGGCCCGCAAGGTCGCAGCGCTCGTCCGGTTCGACATGATCGCCGTGATGACGCTCGCCTATGGTGCAGGGCAGATCGCCGGCCCCTTCGTTGCGAATGCCCTCTATCTTTCGACCGGTTCCTTCGACGCTTCGCTTCTCCTGGCCGGCCTCGTCCTGTTGACTGCGGCTGCACTGAGCCTGCCCAAGATGGAGCCTCGACGGGTCGACCTGGCGGAGACGGCCGCTCGGGAGGCTGCGATGCGGGCGACATCGAGCCCCGCCTGAGATCATGGATGTGTCCGAACAGGCCCGACAATCGGCAGGAACCGCGAAAGGAAAGACGATGACCACATCATATCAATCCAGGCTGACTGCGCTTCTCGGCGTCGAGCTGCCGATCATCCAGGCGCCGATGGCGGGCGCGACGACGCCGGAGATGGTCATAGCCGTCAGCGAGGTGGGTGGGCTGGGCTCGCTGCCGAGCGCGCAATATGACGAGCGCGGCCTGCGGGCGGCATTGGACCGGGTCCGGGCGGGCACGTCGCGCCCGATCAACCTGAACTTCTTCTGCCACACCAACCCCGCCGACGACCCTGCGCGTCAGGCCGCATGGCTCTCGCAGCTCACCGGCTACTATGCCGAAGCCGGCCTCGATCCGGACATGCCGAAGGCGCCGGGCGGGAGAACACCGTTCGACGCGACGGGTGCGGCCGTCGTGGAGGACTATCGGCCGGAGGTGGTCAGCTTTCATTTCGGCCTGCCGCCGGCAGATCTGCTCGACAGGGTGAAGCGCACGGGTGCCGTGGTGATCGCCTCCGCCACCACGGTGGCCGAGGCGCGCTGGCTCGTCGAGCGCGGGGTCGACGCCGTCATCGCGATGGGCGCGGAAGCGGGTGGCCATCGGGGCAGCTTCCTGACTGACAGGATGTCCGAACAGATCGGAACCTTCGCGCTGGTCCCCCAGATCGTCGATGCCGTCTCGGTGCCGGTGATCGCCGCGGGCGGCATTTCCGACAGGCGCGGCGTCGAGGCCGCATTCGCGCTGGGGGCGGCGGGCGTGCAGGTCGGGACAGCCTATCTGGTGACGCCCGAGGCCAGCATATCCGACGTCCATCGGCAGGCGCTCGGCTCGCCCGACCGGCCGACAGCCGTCACGAATCTGTTCACGGGCCGGCCGGCGCGGGGCATCGTCAATCGCCTGATGTCCGAGCTTGGGCCGTTGTCGAAGGACGCCCCGGCTTTTCCGACCGCGGGCGGTGCGATCGGCCCGCTGCGCAGCGCGGCCGAGAAGGCCGGCAGCGATGATTTCAGCCCGATCTGGGCCGGCCAGTCCTTCCCCCTGGCGCAGCCCATGCTGGCTTCCGTCTTGACGAGGATACTGATGGGCGAGAGCGGTTGATATCCGCCTGCGATCTTAGCTGCCCCGCGACGGCGTGCCGGAATGCAAGGTCGTGACCCAGATCGCGCGGGCCACGGTCTGTTCGGGGTTGTCGAACATGTGGGGAACCGTGCTGGGGAAGCAGACGCTGTCGCCCGCATCCAGCACATGGGGTTCATGGTCGAGCCAGATCCGGATACGGCCTGCGAGAACGTAGACCGCCTTCTCTCCGACATGCTGGACGAAATCGGCACCCGACGACGCGCCGGGATTGAGCGTCAGCTCGTAGATCTCGAGCGCGCCGCCCTGGGCCGGCGTCAGCGATTCCTTGAGCACGCCGCTCGCCGTGAGGCGGAGGAGGCGTCGGTCGTTCCGGCGCACGACGTATCGCGACGACGGGTCGGGGGCATGCGGCTCGAAGAAATAGGAGATCGGCACGCCCAATGCGATGCTCAGCAGCCGCAGGCTCCTGATCGAGGGTGAGGCCAGCGCACGCTCGAGCTGGCTGATCATGCCGGTGGACAGGCCCGTGCGCTGCGAGACCTCCTGAATCGACAAGCCGGCGCGCTGGCGCAAAAGCCGGACCGTCTCGCCGAGCCGGTGCTCGGCGTCCTCGGGAACGACGATCGGCTCGTTGGTCACCTTGTCCAGGGAATCCGGTCCAGCATCATGCCTGCTCATCGATCGCCTCTCAGCATGTTTCCTGAAACGCCTAGCACAGCCGCTCGATCCCGAGATGACGGCGACGGAGTGCGTTGGCAAGATTGACAGGTTTTTTCAGCCATGTTGAAGTCAGCATAACAAAAGTTAGAGGGATTGAAATTCCGTTCGCAGGAAACGTGTCAAACACGTTGCGAAGTGCGGGAACCGGGTTCGCAGGAGGAGGCACATCATGTCTGACGGATATTCTGGAGTCACGGCCCCGACGCGCCGCGGCGCTCTGGCGATGGGCATGGGGCTGGCGGCGGGCATCAGCGTGCCCTTGCCGCTGCGAGCCGCGCAGCCACCGTCCGAGCCGAAGGGCCAGGTCGTCGCCGGCCTGTCGCAGGAGCCGACGGTCTTCCATCCGCTGATGCCCGGCATCGAGGTCGATCAGGGCGTCTGGTGGCAGCTTTTCAGCACGCTCTGGTACATCGACCCTGAAGGCCGCTTCCAGGCCGACCTCGCCAAGGAGGTTCCCACCGTCGAGAATGGCGGGCTTTCCGCCGACGGCCTGACCTGGAAGGTCAAGCTGCGCAACGACGCCAAATGGCATGACGGCACGCCCTTCACGGCCGAGGACGTCAAGTTCAGCATCGACCTCGTCAACAACACCGCCTTCCGCGCCCGCAACCGGGTCGGGCACAGCCTCGTCCACGACATCAAGGTGGTGGCTCCCGACGAGATCCACTGGCGCATGGAGAGCGCCTATTCGCCCTATATGTCGATCCTGTCGCTGTTCTTCATCGTGCCCAGGCACGCGCTGGAGAAGGCGTCCGACCCCAATGCCTCGCCCTTCAACAATGCGCCGATCGGGACCGGCCCGTTCCGCTGGGGCGAGAGGGTGCCGGGCGATCACATCCAGCTCCTCGCCAACAAGAGCTATCACGGGCGCGGCCCGTTCCTGGAGCGGATCGTCTTCAAATACGTCCCCGATCTGACCGTGCTCTACACCCAGTTCCGCACCGGCCAGATCGACTACACCGGCATCCAGGGCGTGCTGCCGAACTTCGTCAAGGAGGCGAAGACCCTGCCGGGCCGCAAGATCACGGTCTCGCCGATGGCATCGATCGAGCATATCGCGCCCAATCTCGAATTCGGCCCGCTCGCCGACCGGGCGGTGCGGGAGGCGCTTTATCTCGGCATCAACAAGAAGGGGTTGATCGACGCGCTCAACTACGGGCTGCCGATGCCGACGGAATCCTTCGTGCCGCAACAGGCCTGGTCCTTCACCAAGGACCTGCCGGCCCATGCCTATGATCCCGCCAAGGCCAACGCCATCCTCGATGCCGCCGGCTGGAAGCGCGGCTCCGGCGGCATCCGCGAGAAGAGCGGCGTCCGGCTGGAATTCGCCAACTCGACCACCAGCGGCAACGCCGTGCGCGAGCAGACGCAGCAGCTCCTGATGCAGGACTGGAAGGCGATCGGTGCCTCGCTGCGCATCAACAACATGCCGGCCGCCGTGATCTGGGGCGACTTCTGGCAGCAGTCGAAATTCCAGTCGGTCATCGTCGGCGTCAACTTCATGCTGGGCAGCGACCCCGACGTGACGCCGCGCTTCGGCTCCAGCGCGATCCCGGCCAAGGGCGGGCGCGGCTACAACACCTACCAGTACCAGAACAAGGAGGCCGACCGGCTGCTGGCCCAAGGCGCGGCGCAGTTCGACCTCGCCGAGCGCAAGGCGACCTATGGCGCGCTGCAGAAACTGATCCGCGACGATCTCGCCATCCTGCCGCTGTTCCAGTCGGTGATCGCCGAAGGCACCAAGGACGGGCTGCAGGGCTTCGCGCCCAACATCAACACCTCGTCCAATTGCTGGAACATGCGGGAGTGGTACTGGGCCTGAGCGCCGGACGGGTCGCGCTGCGATGGTTCCCTATCTCATTCGCCGGCTTGGGCAGGCGCTGGTGCTCCTGCTCATCGTCTCGATGCTCGGCTTCGCCATCCTGCATCTGGCGCCGGGCGGCCCGCTGTCGCAGTTCGCGCTGTCGTCGCAGATGTCGCCCGAGGACATCGCGCGGATCTCGCGCCAGCTCGGCCTGGACCGGCCCTTGCCGGTCCAGTACGCCGACTGGCTCTGGCGCATGCTGCAGGGAGATTGGGGCACGTCCTATCGCGACGGCGGGGCCGTGCTTGTCACCATAGGCTCGCATCTGCGGGCCACCTTCGAGCTGATGGCGACGGCAACGCTGATCGCCTGCCTGCTCGGCTGCTGGATCGGCATCCTCGGTGCGATCCGCCGCTATTCGCTGTTCGACACGCTCGCGACCGTCGGCGCGATGATCGCGCTCTCGATACCCACCTTCTGGTTCGGGCTGGTCACGATCTACGTCTTCTCGGTCACGCTCGGCTGGCTGCCGGCCGGCAACCGCCACACGGTCGGCGACGACTCCGTGCTCGACCTGCTGCATCACCTGATCGCGCCGGCGCTGGTTCTGGCTCTCGTCGAGATGGCGATCTGGGCGCGCTTCATGCGCTCCTCCATGCTCGACGTGATCGGCCAGGACTACATCCGCACGGCGCGGGCCAAGGGCCTGCCGGAGTGGAACGTGCTGTCGCGGCACGCGCTGCGCAACGCGCTGCTGCCGATGATCACCGTCGCCGGCCTGCAATTCCCGACCCTGCTCGGCGGCGCGCTGGTCGCGGAAACCGTATTCACCTGGCCCGGCATGGGCCGGCTCTTCCTCGATTCCATCGCCTATCGCGACTATCCCGTCGTGATGGGCATCCTGATGCTCTCGGCCGCGATGGTGATGCTCGGCTCGCTGCTCGCCGACCTGCTCTACGCGCTGGTCGATCCACGGATCAGGATGGAGTGAGGCCATGAGCGCACAAGCCGCATCCGTCTCGCTCGAACCCGTGGCCGCCTCGACCGGAAACACCGCCTGGCGCCGCTTCCGCCGGCATCGGCTCGCCATGGCCGGCTCCGTGACGATCCTCATCCTGGCGCTTGGCTCCGTCGTCGGGCCCTATCTCCTGCCATTCGACGACACCTATATCGACATCATGCAGCGCTTCGCGCCGCCGTTCTCCGGCGTCCATGTGCTGGGAACGGACGAGCTCGGCCGCGATATCCTCGCCCGGCTGATGATGGGCGGGCGCATCTCGCTGGCGATCGGCTTCCTCGCCATGGCCGTGGCGATGGCGATCGGCATCGCGGTCGGCGTGATCGCGGGCTTCTACGGCGGCTGGCTCGGCGCGGTGCTGATGCGCTTCGTCGATGCGGTTCTGTGCTTCCCGGCGATCTTCCTGCTGCTGGCGCTGGCCGCACTTACCGAACCCGGCATTCTGGCCACCACGCTGCTGATCGCCGCGACGTCCTGGATGAATGTCGCGCGCATCGTCGAGGCGCAGATCCGCTCCCTGCGCGAGCGCGACTTCGCAGCCGCGGCCCGCGCCGTGGGAGCCAGCGATTTCTACATCATGTTCCGGAGCCTTTTGCCCAACGCGATGGCGCCGATCGTGGTGGCGGCTACGCTCAACGTCGCGAAGGCGATCCTGCTCGAATCCTACATCAGCTTCCTCGGCTATGGCATCCAGCCGCCGGCCTCGAGCTGGGGCAACATGCTCAACAACGCCCAGATCTACCTGACGAGCGCGCCCTGGCTTGCGCTCCTCCCCGGCATCGCGATCACGCTCGCGGTGACCAGCTTCAACTTCATCGGCGACGGCCTGCGCGATGCGCTCGATCCGCGCATGGACATCAACTGACGCCACCCCTTCCCGCCGCCTCGGCTACCCACTCCATTCCTCAGGAGCACCGTCCATGTCCCCGCCGGTCAACCGCATTCCCAGCGACGAGCGCCTGCCGGAGGCCGTCGACGTGGTGGTCATCGGGGGCGGCGTGATCGGCGTATCCAGCGCCTATCATCTCGCCCGCAAGGGTTTGTCGGTCGCGCTGGTCGAGAAAGGGCATGTCGCGGGCGAGCAGTCGAGCCGCAACTGGGGCTGGTGCCGCCAGCAGGGCCGCGCCCGGGCCGAGATTCCGCTTGCGCGCGAAGCTCTGCGCCTCTGGGAAGAGCTGCAGGAAGAGGCCGGGGCCGATACCGGCTTTCGGCGCACCGGCGTGCTCTTCCTGACCAAGGACCCCAAGGAAGCCGCCGATTGGGAACGCTGGGCCGTGATCGCGCGCGAGCTTCAGGTCCACTCCACCTTGCTGAGCCCGGCCGAGGTCGCAGAGAGGCTGCCCGGCAATTCGCAGAAGTGGGTGGCCGGCCTGCATACGCCGAGCGACGGGCGGGCGGAGCCTTCGATGGCCGTGCCGGCGCTCGCCCTGGCAGCACGCAAGCGGGGCGTCACCATCCATCAGGGCTGCGCAGCGCGCGGCCTAGAGACGACGGCCGGTGCCGTCAGCGCAGTCGTGACCGAGAAGGGCACGATCCGCACCCAGGCCGTGCTGCTGGCGGGCGGCGCCTGGTCCTCGCTGTTCTGCCGGCGCCACGGAATCGACCTGCCGATCGGACTGGTCGACGCCACCGCCTGCCGCACCACGCCGGCGCCCGAGATCACCGCCGGGGCGCTGGGCACCACCGAATATTGCGTCCGCCGCCGGCTCGACGGCGGCTTCACGCTGGCGCTGCGCGGGCGCGGCACGGTCAACCTGACACCCGACATCCTGCGCTACGCCAAGATGTTCTGGCCGACCTTCAAGCAACGCCGGGCCGGGCTGAAGCTGCGGCTGGGAGCGGATTTCTTCAAGCAGCTTTTCGGCAGCGCCAACTGGCAGTTCGATCAGCCCTCCCCGTTCGAGGCAGTGCGCGTGCAGGACCCCGCGCCCGACATGGAGCTGGTCAATTCGGCGCTGGCCGCGCTGATCGCCGGCAACCCCGCGCTCAAGGACATCCGCATCGCCGAGGCCTGGGGCGGGACGATCGATTCCACGCCCGATACCGTGCCGGTGATCTCGCCGGTCGCCAGCCTGAAGGGCTTCTTCCTCGCCACCGGCTTCTCGGGCCATGGCTTCGGCATCGGCCCGGCCGCCGGCAAGCTCGCAGCCGATGTCGTGCGCGGTGACCCGTCCTTCGTCGATCCCGCCGCCTATAGCTACGAGCGGCTGGTCGACGGGCGGCCGCTGGCGCCGGTCGGGCTGTTCTAGGGAGCGCCGCCGTGACCATCCTCTACAAGGCGAGCGCCGAGCGGGCGGACCAATGGGCCGCGGCCTTCGCCCGACAGGCGCCCGAGACGCCCTTCCGGATCTGGCCGGATATCGGCGATCCGCTGGCCATCGAATAACCTCCTGCTCTGGCAGCCGCCGGAGCGGATCGCCGAGACCTTCCCGAACCTCAAGATGGTCTTCTCGGTAGGTGCCGGCATCGATCAGCTCGATTTCAGCAAATTGCCGCCCGAATTGCCGGTCGTGCGCATGCTTGAGCCAGGCATCGCCGAAAGCATGGCCGAATTCGTTTGCATGGCCACGCTGATGCTTCACCGCAACATGGTCGATTTCATCGACCAGCAGCGCCAGCGGCATTGGCGAGAGATCCAGGTCCGTCCCCCCGCAGGTCGGCGTGTCGGCATTCTGGGGCTGGGACAGCTCGGCCAGGCGAGCCTGGCGAAGCTGCGTTCCTTCGGTTTTCCCTTGTCGGGCTGGAACCGCTCACCGCGGCAGATCGAGGGTGTCACCTGCTTTACCGGCGCAGCAGAACTCCCCGCCTTCCTGGCGCAGACGGATATCCTGATCTGCCTGCTGCCGCTGATCGAGGCCACGCAAGGCATCCTCGATGCACGGTTGTTCTCGCAGCTGCCGCGCGGGGCGGGCCTGATCAATGTCGGGCGAGGCGGGCATCTCGTCGAAACCGACCTGCTGGACGCATTGGATACAGGACAGCTTTCGGGCGCGATGATCGATGTGCTCGAAAGCGAGCCCCCGGCGCCGGATCATCCGTTCTGGAACCACCCGCGCATCGTGATGACACCTCACATCGCCAGCATGACGCGCCCGGAAAGCGGCGCCGCCTTTGTGCTCGAGACGATCGAGCGCCACCGCAAAGGGCTCCCCATCGAGGGGCTCGTCCCGCGCGGTCGGGAATACTGACCGCGACGGCGGCGCCGCCTGCCGAGCCGCTCAGGGCGCGCTTCACGCATCCCCTTTCATCCTTCGATTGTCGATGAAAGGGAGAAGGCTCCACTTGGCGAGCCGGCGGCAGGAAACGCGACCGGACCGGCTGCTCGTCGTTGCAAGGCATCTCCGAGCCGCGCCGGCCATTCTCCGCTAGCCGGTCGTCTCTTCTTCATAGACAGCAACTCGCGAAGCGCCGCCGAGAGGCGGCCCTTCGGCATGTCTGACGATCCGTTCCAAGGTCCCGAAGTCGCGCCGGGTCCGGACGGGTTTGATGAAACTGTCATGTTCCGGTCTTAGGCGAAGGCCACCGGCACGAGCCCTTTCCGGCGGAGAACGACAATGCGCGCATATCACTGGTTGGCGGCGGTCCTGGCGGCAGGCGTGGCGGGGGGATCCGCCACCGCACAGACGATCTATCCGATCGACCGTGCCGAGATCCTCGAAGGCTCGCGGTTCGACTTCAAGGTCGAGTTCCCGAATGCGCCGACCTCGGGCGACGTGAACGTCACCATCAACGGCAAGCCCGCCGCCGAGGCCTTCGGACGGCCGACGAACTTCATCCAGAGCGAGGAAGGCCAGAAGCATTCGGCGCTGTGGCTGCGCGGCGCTTCGCTCCCGGCCGGCCGCTACGTGGTGGAAGCCACCCAAGGCGGCAACAAGTCGACCGTGAACTGGGACGTCTTCGCGACGGCGACGCCGCGCCGCGCCAAGAACGTCATCCTCTTCATCGGCGACGGCATGACGGTCGCCAACCGCACGGCGGCCCGCATCCTCTCCAAGGGCTGGAAGGAAGGCAAATATGACGGCGAGCTCGCCATGGACGACATGTCCAACATGGCGCTGATCTCGACCTCCGGCACAGACTCGATCGTTACCGACAGCGCCAATGCCGCGCATGCCTACACCACCGGCCACAAATCCTGCGTGAACGCGCTCGGCGTCTACTGCGCCAAGAACGCGCTCACCCTCGACCATCCGAAGGTCGAGACCATCGCAGAGCTGGTGAAGCGCAAGACCGGCATGGCTGTCGGCGTCGTCACCAACTCCGAGATCGAGGATGCGACCCCGGCCTCGATGGTCGCCCACACCCGCCGCCGCTCGGACTTCAACGACATCGTCGAGATGTTCTATGCGGTGAAGCCGGACGTGATTATGGGTGGCGGCTCGCCGAACTTCCTGAGCAAGGCCACCCCCGGCTCGAAGCGCACGGACGAGCAGGACTTCATCGCCAAGTTCAAGGAGGCCGGCTACACGCTCGCCACCACGAAGACCGAGATGAACGCGGCGGTCGCCGCCGGCTCGAAGAAGCTGCTCGGCCTCTACAACACCGGCAACATCGACGGCGCCTTCGACCTGCGTCTCGCCAAGAAGGGCTCGATCTCCAAGTTCCCGGACCAGCCGGATGTCGTCGAGCAGACCAGGGCCGCGCTCGACATGCTCAAGGGCAATCCCGAGGGCTTCCTGCTGATGGTCGAGTCCGCCCGCATCGACAAGTACAGCCACTCGCTCGACTGGGAGCGCTCGGTGTTCGACACGATCATGCTCGACAACGCAGTCAAGGTCGCGAAGGACTTCGCCGGCGACCGCAACGACACGCTGATCATTGTCGTCCCCGACCACGCCCATCCGATGTCGATCATCGGCACCTATGACGACGATCGTCCGGGCCAGCTGCTGCGCGACAAGCTCGGCGTCTACAACGAGTCGACCCCGCCGAATTACGGCCCGGTCGACGTCGAGGGCTACCCCACCAAGGTCGACACCTCGCGCCGTCTCGCCGTCGTCTACGGCTCCTATCCCGACACCTGCGACACCGGCCGCCCCAACATGGGCGGCGAGCGCGTTCCGGCCGTGAAGGGCCCCGACGGCAAGACCAACATCGCCAACGAGAAGGACTGCACGGGCCCGCTGGTGGCGCGCAAGGTCGGCAACCTTCCGTTCGATGCCAATAACGGCGTCCATGCGGCCGACGACGTCATCCTGACAGCGATGGGCCCCGGCGCCGAGCGCTTCCGCGGCCACAAGCCGAACACCTTCGTGTTCCGCGTCATGACCGAAGCGCTGGCGCTCGGCGGCAAGTGAGCCGATGATCGGGGCAACGGAGGCATCGATGCGCCGACAGGCCCCCGTGGAGGATTTCAGCGTTTCTTCGAAGCGCGAAAATCCTCCAACTTCTTGCCTCCCCGCATTTTCTTCACGCGAACCGGCATCCACTTTGCTTGAAAATGCTCTGGCGACCATCACCCGCCGCGGAGCCGTGCTCGGCCTCGCGGCGGCGAGCCTTTTCGACCGCGCCGCCGCGGCCGATGTCGAGACGATCGCCTTCGACAGCCTCTACAAATCCTTCGGCGTGCTCGGCTTCGAATTCTCCGACAGGGTGACGGTGCTGCGCGGCAAGCCCGTGCGCATGGTCGGCTACATGGCGCCGCCGCTGAAGCCGGAAAGCCGTTTCTTCGTGCTGACGCGCGAGCCGCTCGCCATCTGCCCCTTCTGCCAGTCCGATGCCGACTGGCCGGTCGACATCGTCGTCGTGTTCATGAAGAACGAGACGGCGATGGTCAGCGCCGGCCGCAAGGTGGTGGTGGCCGGTCGGCTCGAGATCGGTTCCGCGACCGATGCCGATACCGGCTTCGTCAGCCAGATCAGGATTGCCGATGCCGGCTTCTCCCTCGCCTGAAGCGAGCGGGCGGCGGCTCGTTCTCAGCGATATCGCGCTCGACCATCGCGACGGCGATGGTCAGGTCTTCCGCGCTCTCGACGTTCCCACGCTGGTCCTGGAGCACGGCACAGCGCTTGGCGTCAGCGGGCCCTCCGGCTGCGGCAAGAGCACTCTACTCCATCTGATCGCCGGCCTCCTGCGGCCGAGCGCCGGTTCGATCCGCTGGGGCGAAACCGAAATCTCCGCCCTGCCCGAGGCCCGGCGCGACCACTGGCGCCGGCAGAACCTCGGCTTCGTCTTCCAGGATTTCCATCTGGTGCCGGAGCTCGATGTCGCCGGCAATATCGCCTTGCCGGCGAGCTTCTCCTCCTGGCGGCTGAGTTCCTCCGGCCGTGACCGCGCCCTTGCACTGGCGTCCCGCGTGGGACTGAAGGATCCCCATCGCAGGGCGGCGGTTCTGTCACGCGGCGAGCAGCAGCGCGTCGCGATCGCGCGTGCGCTCTTCAAACAGCCGCGCCTGATCCTGGCCGACGAGCCGACGGCCAGCCTCGACGCCGATCATGCCGATGGCGTCTCCGAACTGCTCGTCGAGGCCGCCGAGCAAACCGGCGCAACCCTCATCTGCGCTTCGCATGATCCGCGCCTGCTCGCACGGATGACGCGCCGGATCGATCTCAGCGCGGGACATGCGGTATGAATCCCTGGCCGATGATTCTGGCCGATCTGCGGGCGCTGCGCTGGACGGCGCCGGCGATCGTGCTGCTCGTCGCTCTCGCGATCGCGACCGGGATCGCGATCGGCGCGCAGGAGCGGGCGCTGCGGCAGGGTTCGGCCAGGGCCGCCGACGATTTCGATCTGCTCATCGGCGCGCCGGGCAGCCAGACGCAACTCCTGATGTCCGCGGTCTACCTGCAGCTCGAAGCGCTGCCGCTGGTCGACGGCCGGGTCCTCAAGGCACTCGCGCAGGATGAGCGGGTCGGGAATTTCGCGCCGGTCGCCTTCGGCGATGTCAGCCGCGGCTATCCGGTCATCGGCACGACCACCGGTTTCGCCGGCCGCTGGGGCCGGGTCCAGCCAAGCGAGGGTCGGCTCTTCGCGGCAGAGGGCGAAGCCGTGCTCGGCGCCGACGTCGTCTACGGGCTGGGCGATACGATCGCGCCCTCTCACGGCGTCGCGGGCCATGCGCCCAAGCCCGGCCAGGTCGATGAGGAAGAGCTCGGCCACAAGCATGAAGGCCATGGCTACACGGCCGTCGGCCGGCTGCCGCGCCTCGGCTCTCCCTGGGACCGCGCCATCCTCGTGCCGATCGAAAGCGTCTGGGACATCCACGGCCTCGGCAACGGCCATGCCGAAGAAGCGCGCAGCGATTCTCCGTTCTGGCGTACGGGATCGAGCGTGGGCGACAGCCGCCGCCCCGAGGAAGCACGGATCGGCCCGCCCTTCGACGGCAAGCGCGTGCCGGGCGTGCCGGCGATCGTGGTGAAGCCCAAGAGCGTCGCCGGCGCCTATGCGCTGCGCGCGCAGTACCGGCAGGGCGGAACCATGGCCTTTTTCCCGGCCGAGGTTCTCGTCTCGCTCTACGGGGCGCTCGGGGACATGCGGGACATCCTCGTCGTCGCCTCGGCCTCCAACGCCGTGCTGATCCTGGCGAGCGTGGTGCTCCTGCTGATCGCCGTGAACGGGCTGCGCCGTCGGCGCTACGCGACGCTGAGAGCGCTCGGCGCGCCGCGATCCTATGTGCTGCTGGTGACCTGGATCGGCACGATCGTCCTGATCGCCACCGGCTGCCTCGCCGGGCTGCTGCTGGGTGTGATCGCGACCCATGCGATCTCCGGCATCGTCTCGGCCCGCACCGGGCTTTCGCTCTCCCCCGCCATCGGAGCGGGCGAGCTGGCTCAGGCGGGCCTGCTCTGTCTCGTCGGAAGTCTGCTGGCGCTGCTGCCCGCGCTGATTTCCTACCGCAGCCCGATCATCCAGGGCCTGAGAGACTGAGACGCCCGGAGGCCCCGTTTCGGCCCGGGCTTCTCGTTTGTGGTCACATATGGAGCGGGCGCGTGACGGTCCTGACACCACGTGATCGGCTGGGGCGCCCGCCTCATGTCTATCTGCGCCACATCCTGCCGAACATCCTGAGCGTGCTGATCGTCCAGTTTACCCGGCGGGCTCAACTGATCGCCGCAACACACTCGGCGAACCTCTCGGCTGGGGTTTGATAGAGCAAGG
The DNA here is from genome assembly GCF_026020075.1 of Bosea sp. NBC_00550. Classification (NCBI taxonomy): domain Bacteria; kingdom Pseudomonadati; phylum Pseudomonadota; class Alphaproteobacteria; order Hyphomicrobiales; family Alloboseaceae; genus Allobosea; species Allobosea sp. NBC_00550. Next base: position 4,906,315 of record NZ_CP102772.1, on the reverse strand, counting down.
TCTTTCTGGGCCGTTCGTTGAGCTGACGGGCGATGGCGCTGAGCTGGGCCTGGCTTTGCAGGGACAGGTCGGTTCCGTGGGGAAGATACTGGCGCAGGAGCCGGTTGGTGTTCTCGTTCGAGCCACGTTGCCAGGGTGACCTGGGATCGCAGAAGTAGACCTCGACGTTCGAAGCGAGGGCCAGCCGCTTGTGGTCGGCCAACTCCTTGCCTCGGTCCCAGGTCAGGGACTGATAGAGTTCGCCGGGCAGTTTCTTCGACTGTTTGATCAGGGCGGTGATGACGCTCCCGGTGTCTTTGTTGGCGACCTTGACCAGCATCACGTAGCGCGAATGCCGCTCGACCAGCGTGGCGACGTAGCTGTTCCGGGAGCCGCCGATCAGGTCGCCTTCCCAGTGACCAGGGACCGCACGATCCTCGACGGAGGCCGGCCTTTCGCTGATGGAGACGGCGTCCCTGATCTGGCCCAGGCCGTTCCGCTTCAGGCTGGCGTGCCGGGAGCGGCGGATCGTTCGCCGGGCCCTCAGGTGGTCCAGCAGTTCCTTCTTCAGCACCCCACGGGTCTGGATGAACAGGCTGCGGTAGATCGTCTCGTGCGACACTTGATTGTGTGGCTCCCGGGGGCAGGTGCGCTTGAGCCAGCCGGCGATCTGCTCGGGCGACCAGTTCCGCTGCAGCTTGCCGGATACTGTCCGGGCCAGACCGGGTCGGCAAGCCAGCTTGCACGGCTTGGGACGCAAGGCCCGGTCCCAGGCCGCCTGATCGGAGCGCGCCGCGCGGTAGCGATCCGGCCCGCCGTTGCGCTGAACCTCGCGACTGACCGTGGACGGTGATCGGCCCAATTGCCGAGCGATCACGCGCAGCGACCGGCGGGTGCTGAGCCCTCGGGAGATTTCCTCCCGCTCGCTGAGAGTGAGCGCCCGCGGCGCCCGCCGCCGGTCTGGAGGCCGAATGCCGCCCGTCGGCGAAAGCACCGAGAACACCGAAGAGGACCCCGATCGAACCGCCGCCCAATCGAACTCATCGACTCGCCGGCCTTCCAGCGATCCCAGATCTCAGCCCGCTGGGCCGCCGAATAGTAGATCCGCCGCCGCTGCATCATCACCCACGCTCCATCTCCAAAGGAAAAGTAGCGTGTTGCGATTACCGATTGAGACCACCCCTGAATTCCGGCAGGTGATCCTGCTGGCGACTCGACCTGCCCTGCAATCGCGCTGATCGACAGGGCGCGAGCCTGATGCAGAGCGCCCCCTCGCCGGCCAGCGCTTCTCACGCGAGGGGCGAGCCCCTACGGTCCGATGCCCGAGCGGACCTGCATCGCCTCGCTCCGCATCGGCAAAACCCCGGCTCTGGAAGGCTTTCATGGCGCGCCATCACTTCGTTCCGACAAGCTATTCGAACGTGATCGGCACGCTGCCGCCGGTGCTGGAGATAGCCGGAGGCGACAGCGTCGTCACCACAACGCTCGATGCCGCCGGCTTCGGCGGCGACGGCGTGCAGCATGCGCCGCGCGGCAACCCGATGACCGGCCCGTTCTTCGTCACCGGGGCCGAGCCCGGCGATGCGCTGCTCGTCACCATCGAGCGGATGACGCCGAACCGGAAGACCGGCTGGACCTATTCGCCGCTTGCACCGGCCGTGCTCGACCCGTCGATCCTGGCCGAGCTGCCGAAGCGCGAGCGCCATGAATGGGCAATCGACGCTGCTGCCGGCACGGTGAAGCTGCTGGAGCCCTCCGCGCGCATCAAGGATTGGAGCTTTCCGCTGGCGCCGATGCTCGGTTGCTTCGGCGTGGCGCCGGAGCGCGGCCAGGCGATCTCGACCGCGACCAGCGGCACCTATGGCGGCAATATGGACTACCGGCTGTTCGGCCCAGGGGCGACCATCGCCTTCCCGGTCTTCGAGGCCGGCGCGCTGTTTTTCCTCGGCGACGGCCATGCCTGCCAGGGCGATGGCGAGATCGCCGGCACCGGCGTCGAGACCAGCTTCGAGGTCGAGTTCTCGGTGAAGCTCGTGAAGAAGCTCGGCCTGCGCTGGCCGCGCTGCGAAACCGCGACCGACCTGCTGGTGATCGCCAGCGGACGCCCGCTCGACCAGCCCTTGCAATTCGCCACCACGGAGATGCTGCGCTGGGTCGGCGAGGATCTCGGTGTCGATCCGGTCGAGGCGAGCCATCTGCTCGGGCAGGCCGTGCGCTACGACATCGCCAACGTCTTCAACCCGGCCTATTGCGTCGCCGCCCGGCTGGAGAAGACGGAGTTGACGCGCCCGATGTCGCTGCTCGCCCGCGCCTGAACCTCATCCCCCTCCCCGCTATTGCTCCGCTACGAAGAAGATCGAGTCATGTCCAAGGATACCGCCGCCCTGAAGGCCGAGCTGCTTCAGGCGATCGACGACCGTCGCGACGAAATCGTCGAGTTGCTGCGCCGCTTCCTGCGCATCAAGAGCGTCAACCCGCCCGGCGACACCCGCGAGGCCGCGGACTTCGTTCGCGAACTGCTCGATGCCGCCCGCGTGCCGCATCGCACCGAGGCCTTCGTGCCGGAGATGCCGAACATCATCGGCCGCTGGGAAACGGGCAATCCCGGCCGCCATCTCATCCTCAACGGCCATATGGACATCTTCCCGGTCACCAACGAGAAGCTCTGGGAAGCCGGGATCGTCGACGGCAAGATCATGGGCCGCGGCGCGTCCGACATGAAGACCGGCACGCTCGCCTCGATCCTGGCCTATTGCCAGCTCTACCCTCACCGCGAAAAGCTCAACGGCGCGCTGTCGCTGACCGTGGTCTCGGACGAGCAGTCGGGCGGGCGCTACGGCACCAAGTTCCTCTTCGATGAATTCGGCGAAGAGATGGAGGCAGATTGCTGCCTCAACGGCGAGCCGAGCGGCCTCGCCAATCTGCGCTTCACCGAGAAGGGCACGCTGCGTTTCTCGCTCTCGGCCAAGAGCATCGGCGGGCATGGCGGCTACGCCCACAGGGCGCGCAATCCGATTGCCGACGTCAGCCGGCTCGTGACCGTGATCTACGACCGCTATCACCTGAAGCTCGCGACGCTGCCGCCGGAGATCGATGCGGTTCTGACCTCGCCCGAGACGATCGCAGCGGCCGACCTCAACCTCGGCAAGGGCGCGGGCGATGTCGCCCGGCGCATCACCGTCAATGTCGGCATCCTCCAAGGCGGCCAGAAGGCGACGCAGATCCCGACGCATTGCATCGCCCATCTCGACATGCGCATTCCGATCGGCTCCGACCGCGACGCGATCCGCGCCGATCTCGAAGCGCTCGCCCGCGAGGCCGATTGCGAGATGGTCGTCAACGAGGACCACAGCTATCCGGCGAGCCTGACCGACCCGTTCGGCGAGATGGCCAACATCCTGCGCGGCAATATCCGCGAGCTGCTCGGGCATGACGCGCCGCCGGTGTCGAGCCTGGGCGGCACCGATACGCGCTACTGGCGCTGGCGCGGCGTCCCCGCCCTGATCTGCGGCCCCTCGCCGATCAGCATGGGCACCGACGAGGAGCACGTCACCATCGACGAGGCGATCGCGGTGATGAAGCTGCACGTCGGCTGCGCGGTCGATTATCTCAGCTCGACCGGGCCGGCGGGGAAGTAAACGCCGCCGAACCTATAGCTTGCTGGGCTTTGACGGAAACACGCCGTCATTCCGGGGCTTCGCGTCAGCGAAGAGCCCGGAACCCATGAACACGGGTCTGCCGTCATGGTCGGGCTTTTCCCGACCATCCACATCTTCGCCGATCGAGCGTCTTGTTCAAGACGGGGATGCTCGCCACAAGGGCGAGCATGACGAACTGGAGCGATGTCGCGTTCATGGGTTCCGGCTCGGGCCTGCCGCCCGCCCCGGAATGACGCCGTGGTTCCGGTCCTAGCCGCTCAGAGCTTCACGACATGCGAGGGCGGGGCTTGCGTCCGCCTTCGCTCAGGCGCCGACCTTGGCGAGCACGTCGGCGCGCAGGAAGCGCTCGATGAACAGCATGAACAGCACCGAGGGAACGAGCAGGATCAGCGCCGTGATCGAGGCGACCTGATAATTGCCGCCCATCGCCGCATTGTAGAGCAGCAGCGGCAAGGTCGTGACCTGCGGCACGCCGACGAAGAAGGTGCCGGTGAACTCGTCGAGCGATTCGAGGAAGACGAAGATGCCGCTGGCGATGATGCCGGGCGCGGCGAGCGGCAGCGTCACCGAGAAGAAGGCCTTGAGCGGCGAGGCGCCGATATTGCGGGCCGCGAGCTCGAGGTCCCGGTCGACCGCCGCGAAAGCCGCTGCCGCGATCCAGACGGAATAGACGAGGCCGTGCGCGGCGTGGACGAGCACGACGGCGAAGACCGTGCCGTTGATGCCGAGCTGATAGAAGACGCGCGCGACGTTGATGTAGATCGCGACCGAGGGGAAGGCCTGGGGCAGCAGGAAGAGCACCATGAAGAAGGCGCGCGCCGGCAGCTTCAGCCGTGCCAGCGCGTAGCCGGCCGGGATCGAGAGCGCGAGCGCGACGATCACCGTCAGCACCGCGATCCAGACCGAGGTGCCGAGCGAGGCCATGGCGTCGCCGGTCGGGCGGAAGACCTGCTCCCAGTAGCGCGTGCCGTAGACGACCGGCAGCTTGTAGGGCGTGTACCAGCGCTCGGCGACCGACCAGAGCGCGAGATTGGCCAGCGGGCCGATCAGGACGAAGGCGAAGGCGATGAGCAGGAAGGCGGCGAGCGTCGCACGCGCGGTCGAGGCTACGCGCATCATGGCGTGCCCTCCTTGGCCATGCCGCGCTTGAGGTAGATGATCGCCGCGCCGGCCGAGATCAGATAGGTGATGACGCCGAGCGCATTGGCCGTGGCGTAGTCGCCATAGGCGTTGATGCGGAAGGCCATGTCCACGGTCAGCATCGTCGGCTGCGAGCCCGACACCATCATCGGCACCGAGAGCACCGAGAGCATCGTCACGAAGGAGAGGACGAGCGCGACGAGGAGCTGCGGCATCACCTGCGGCAAGGCGAGCTCGATGAGGACGCGCATGCGCGAGGCGCCGAGATTGCGGCCGGCCTCCAGCGTCGCGCGGTCGAGCGAGGCGAGCGCGCCGGCGAGCAGCAGCGCGACGAAGGGCGTCTGCTTCCAGACGAAGGTCGCGATGATGCCGCGCCAGTCGAGGAAGCTCACCGCCTGCAGCGGCTCCATCAGGCCGAGCGAGACGAAGGTGTTGTTCATCAGCCCGTTCTTGGCGAGGAAGGTGCGCATGCACTGCGCCGCGACGATGAAGGGGATGAAGAGCGGCCAGCGATAAAGCGCTTTCAACGTGCCGACAATGATGCGGTTCTCGCCCAGCGTCAGCGTGCCGGCGATGACGATGGCGGCGAGCGCAGTCAGCAGGCAGGACGCGAGCACGATGATGACGGTGAAGACGATATCGCCGGAGTAGAGCTCATAGGCCTTGGCGAAGGCCTGCAGCGAGAAGCCGCCCTGGGGGCCGGTGAAGGCCGAGATCAGCGAGAAGCAGAGCGGATAGAGGAACAGCGCCGCGACGAGGGCGAGCCCCGGCGCGATCAGCAGCAGGGCGAGATTGCGTTGGGAAAGGGACATTCTGCGCGACCGCTCCTGAAGCTCTGCGCCGTCATCCCGGACAAGCCGCGCGAGCGGCGCCGATCCGGGATCCATCGGGGGGCTGCGGAGTTCCAGGATGGATCCCGGATCTCCGCTTCGCTACGTCCGGGATGACGCGGTGTTTCCACGCGCCATCCCGCAAGGCGAACCTCAGTTCGCGACCTTCTTCTCGTAGCCCTCGAGGATGTCGTTGAAGTAGGGCGCGATCGGGAAGGGCTTGCCGTTCTTGGCGAGCTCGGCCGGCGTGACGTCGGTGAAGAGCTTGTCCCAGGCGGCCTTGTCGAGCTTGCCTTCGAGGTTCTTGGCATCGATGCCCGGATACCAGTTGAACTTCTTGACGATGCCGTCGGCCTGGACCTGCGGGCTGGTGGCGAGCGCGATGAAGGCCTCGGCCAGCTTCTTCTGGGCCGACTTCTCGGGAACCGCGTAATACATCGGCTGGCCGGGCATGCCGGGCGAGACGAGCTTCAGCTTCATGTTCGGCGGCAGCTTGCCGTCGGCCTGCCAGGAATAGAACATGTCGACCCAGACCGGGCCGATCGCGATCTCGCCGCGGTTCAGCATGTCGAGCGTGCCGGCGTTTCCGGGGGTGATGACGGCGTTCTTGTTGAACTCCTTCAGCTCGCCGAAGGCCTTGTCCCAGCCCGCCTTGGTGTTGGCGTCATAGGGGCCCTGGATCAGCTTGTCGGCGTCGCCGCCGAAGGCATAGACCCAGCCGGCGACGAAGGAGACGCCGGACATGCCGCCCTTGATGCCGTTATAGCCGAACTGCTTCGGGTTCTTCTTGGCCCAGTCGGCAAGCTCGGCGAAGGTCGCCGGCGGCGTCTTGACCATGTCGGCATTGTAGGCGAGCGCGGTCTGCGACTGGAACATGGGGATGACGAAGCCGCTCACATCGGTCCCGAGCGCGTTCTTGGCGGCGTCGCCGGTGGCGAGCTTGGCCGTCTCGACATTGGCCGTGTACTTGTTCAGCAGCCCTTCCTTGACCATCTGGCCGGCGGCCTTCTGGTGAATGACGAGCACGTCGAAATCGGTCGCGCCCGCGCCCTTCTGGGCATCGAGCTTCTCGTAGATCTTCTGCGAGCCGGAATCGCCCGGGCCGGTGCCGACCGAGACGACCTTCACGCCGGGATGGGCCTTCTCGAACATCGGCCCGAGATAGTCCTTGACGTAATCGACCATGTTCTGGTCGCCCGCGGAGGCGACGTTGAGGGTCTGCGCGGATAGCGGCGAAGCCACGATCAGCGCAGCGAGCGAGCAGGCAAGCGTGATGATGCGCATGTGTCTGACTCCCTGTCAGGCGGCAATCCCGGCCTCGGTCGCCGGGAAGATGTGAAGGCGCTGCAGCGGAATGCGCAGCCCAACCTTCGTTCCGAGTTCGTGACGGCCGAGATCGTCGACCGTGATCTGGCGGCCGGCGGCTTCCACCTTGTAGCGGTAGATGCCACCGGGATAGGCGCGTGCGGCGATGGTGCCGGGCACGACGAGATCGCCTCCCGCAGCCGGCGCATCAAGCGCGTCGAGGCTCGCGACGTCGTCGCGGAAATAGGCGAGCGCGTCGCCGGCCGGCAGCGCGGAGGCGGCTTCGCCGGCAAGCGTCGTGCGCGCGTCGCCGGCCGCGACCGCGGCATGGCCGTCGCCACGCTCGACACGCAGCGGCAGCACGTTCTCCGCGCCCATGAAATTCGCGACGAAGGCGCTGGCCGGGCGGTCGTAGACCTCTTCCGGCGTGCCGACCTGGGCGATGTGGCCGGCCTGCATGATGACGAGCCGGTCGGCCATGGTCATGGCCTCCTCGCGGTCATGGGTGACATGGACCGCCGTCAGCCCGAGACGCTGCTGGATGGAGCGGATCTCGTGGCGCATCGTCATGCGGATCTTGGCGTCGAGATTGGAGAGCGGCTCGTCGAGCAGCAGGATGCCGGGATCGATGGCGAGCGCGCGGCCGAGGGCAACACGCTGGCGCTGGCCGCCGGAGAGCGCCGTGACCTTGCGGTCCTCATAGCCGGCGAGCCCGAGGAAATTCAGCATCTCGCCGACCTTGGCGGCGATCTCGGCCTTCGACTTGCCGCGCAGCTTGAGGCCGTAGCCGATGTTCTGCAGCACGGTCATGTGCGGCCAGAGCGCATAGGACTGGAAGACCATCGCCATGCCGCGCTTTTCCGGCGGCTGACCGGCGACATCCTTGCCGCCCACGATGATCGAGCCGGACTCGACCGGGACGAAGCCGGAGAGCGAGCGCAGCAGCGTGGTCTTGCCGCAGCCGGAGGAGCCGAGGAGCGCCGTGAAGCTGCCGGGCGTGAAGTCCAGATCGATGCCATGGAGCACGCGCGTGCCGCCATAGGCGACCTTGAGACCGCGCACGCCGATGGCCGCGCCACTGCCCGTTCTGGCTTGCGTTACCGGCTGCAAGGCGCCTACTCCCCACTTCGTTTTTGTTGCCGGATAATGGAATTTTTCTTCCATTGACCGACCCGATTGAAATAAACATTACGTACGGGGCGCACTATGTGCAAGAGCTTTGTGAAACTTGGATGACAGCGCGGATACATTCTCTCTGGCTCATGCCATCGCCGGCCGACGAGGCCATGCTGACGGGGCTCGTCGGCGAATTGTCGGGGCGCTTCGGGACCCCATTTTTCGCGCCGCATCTGACGCTGCAAGGTGACACGGAGCTGCCGCCCGCCGCGCTGGAACGCGCGGCAGCGGCGGCAGCGGAGACGGTCCCGGCCTTCTCGGAGGCCGTCGCGATGGTCGAGGGAAGCGAGGCCTTCTTCCGCTCCTTCTATGCGCGCTTTGCCGTCTCGCCGCCGCTGGCGAGGCTGAAGCGCGCGCTCGACCCCGAGGGTCTCGACAGCTTCATGCCGCATGTCTCGCTGCTCTACGGGCCGGTCGAGGCGCCAGCCAAGGCAGCGGCGATCGCGGAGGTACAGGCGCGACTCGCGGGACGCATGATCCACTTCGACCGCATCGGCATCGTGACCTCGGGACAGGATATCGCGATCGCCGACTGGCGGCTTGTTACGAGCGTGGAACTCCGTTCGTAGATTCCACGACGCTACAAAAATGCGTGTCATCCCGGACGGAGCGAAGCGATGATCCGGGATCCATGGCTGAAGCTTCACCGGCAGCGCTCCGGCATGTCTCCCGGGTCAAGCCCGGGATGACCGCGCGTTCCTGAGAAAGCCTGGAAGCCTCCCGGTAAGAGACGGCTACTCGCCGGTCAGCTCGCGGTTGCGGCGGCTGATCTCGTCGCTGTAGCGCTTGATCGCGTGCGCCTCGCTGAGGATGCCGACGAGGCGGCGCTTCTCGCGGTCGGCGACGACCGGGAGGGCTTCGCTCTCGGCTTCGTCGAAGAGCTTCAGCGTATCGCGCACCGACATGTCGGCCAGCAGCATCCTGTCGGGATTGCGCAGGAGGTGCCGCACCGTGCGCGGAGCGGGCTCGGCCGCCGCCTCCTCGTCCAGCCCCGGATCGGGCTCGTAGAGGGCGCCGGGCGGCACCATGCCGGCATAGGCGTCGCCCGGGCCGACCGCGACGAGATAATTGGTCGAGCCCGGCGGATATTTCAGCCGGGCTTCGGCGATGGTGGCATCGGCGGCGATCTTCGGCACCTCGATGCGCATCATGCTGCCGGCCGTCAACTCGCGCATCCAGCCGACGTCATGGGCGCCGCGGATACTCTCGCCGCGCAGATGGAAGCGCCAGGTCGCGAAGGAGAAGCCGAACAGGCGGCGCGTGACCAGCGAAGCCGCGCCGGCCGCGCCGACGACGGCGAGCGTCAGCTTGAGATCGCCGGTCATCTCGAGCGCGAGCAGCGTCATGGTCATGGGCCCGCCGACGATCGAGACCGCAAGCGAGCTCATTCCGACCAGCGCGAACAGCGTCTCGTGCCCTGCGAGGTTCGGAAAGCCGAGCGTCAGCACGCCGATGAAGAGACGCCCCGTCAGCACCCCGAGCAGCAGCGACGCGAAGAACAGGCCGCCGCGGAAGCCGGAGCCGATCGACACCGAGGAGGCCAGCGCCTTGGCGACGAGCACGAGCGCCAGCAGCAGCAGGCTCGCATCGATGCCGAGGTAGAGGTTGATGGCGCCGTGGCCGGCCGAGAACACCGAGGGGTTCCAGATCGCCAGCGCCCCGACGACGAGCCCGCCGAAGGCCGGCCGCAGCCAGGTCGGGATGCGCGAACGCCGGAATCCTGCCTCGACGAAGGCGGCGGCGCGCATGACGACGATGCCGACGAGGCCGCAGGCGGCACCGAGCAGGACGACGAGGGGCAGGTCTGACACCAGGATCGAACCGATCGGCGGCACCTCGACCGCGAGCAGCGACGGGGCGAGCAGGCTATGCGTCACCGTCGCCATGAAGGTCGCGGCCATTACCGGCACGAAGGCCGCGATCGAATAGCTGCCGAGGATCAGTTCGAAGGCGTAGAAGGCGCCGGTCAGCGGCGCATCGAAGGCCGCGCCGATGGCGCCGCCCGCGGCACAGCCGACCATCAGGCGCATATCCGCCCGGCGCAGGCGGAAGCGGCGGCCGATATGGGAGGCCAGCCCGCTCGCCGCCTGGGTATAGCCGGCTTCGAGCCCGACCGAGGCGCCGGCGCCGCTGGAGCCCATGGTCTGGAGCGCGACGAAGGCGCTGTCGCGCAGCGACATCCGCCCGCCATGCAGCGCATTGGCCTCGATCGGGTCGATCGGCTGCTTGCGACGGCGGAAGAACAGCCAGGACGCCAGGCCCATGGCGAAGCCGCCGAGCACGGGGCCGACGATTGCGCGCCAGGGCGGTATCGTCGTGGTGATCGAAAGGCGCTGCCCTGCGGCCAGCCCGAAGATCAGCTCATGCAGGAGTTGCGTCGTGAAGGACATCGCCAGCACGATCAGCCCGGCGAAGACGCCGACGACGGAGGCCAGCACGACGATGCCGATCTCGCTCGATCGGATGAGCGCGCGCCAGCCCTGCGGCGCATCGCCCGCCCCGGCTGCGGCTTCGGAGGCTTTCACGGTGATCACGGCAAGGCCCGTCAGGCTCGTTCGTCACGTCCGCTCGCGGTCGCATATCGGAGAGGCCAGAACAAGACGCCATGGCGATACCGCGCCTGCACCCGCCGCGGAGCCGCTACGGGATTGGCACGGCCAGCCCCGTCTTGACCCGGTCCATGGCGACGAAGCTGCGGAACTTGCGGATGTTGGGGTTGGCGAAGAAGAGCCGGCGCGTGAGCGCCTCATAGGCCGTCATGCTCGGCACCAGCACCACCAGCATGAAATCGACCTCGCCGGTGACGTAGTAGCATTGCTGCACCTCGGGCGCGGCGATGAAGGCGCTCTTGGCAGCGTCGATGTCCACCGCCGTCTCGCTCACGAGCTCGATCTCGACGAAGAGCGTGATGGGATGACCGAGGGCCACGGGATCGACGACCGCGACATTGGCGCGGATGACGCCGCTCGCCTCCATCCGGCGGATGCGGCGCTGCACGGCCGGCGCGGAGAGATTGATACGCTCGCCGATCACGCGCTGCGGCGTCGTGTTGTCCTGCTGCAGGATGACGAGGATCGCCCGGTCGAAGGCGTCGAGATCATAAGCGGCCGGCGCTGGCATTGAACGTCCCGAGAAACAAACTTGCGTCCGAGGGCTGTAATTCCGGCGCCTTTTTCGCCTGGATTGCAATATTCATTCACGATCCGCTCCAGCGAGGCCGACATGTTCCTGCTTAACCGCCATCGCGATTACCGTTCCGCGCTTCATCCGAAGGATGTCGAGACGCTGGGCCCGGCCGGGGCGGACGCGATCGAGGCGCATCTGGCCGAACGCCCGAACCATGTGCCGACACCGCTCCATGACCTGCCCGGCCTCGCAGCCGCGCTCGGAATCGGGGCGCTGTTCATCAAGGACGAAGGCCAGCGGCTCGGCCTCGGCAGTTTCAAGGCGCTCGGCGGCGCCTATGCGGTGATCCGGCTGGCTCTGGAAGCGGCGTCCGAAAAGCTCGGCCGCCCGTTGAGCGACGCGGACATGAACGACCCCGCCGTCCGTTCCGTGGCGGCCGGGATGACCTTTGCCTGCGCGACCGACGGCAATCACGGCCGCTCGGTGGCGCAGGGGGCACAGCTGCTCGGCGCGAAGGCTGTGATCTTCGTGCATGGCGGCGTCAGCGACGAGCGCGTCGCCGCCATCGCCCGCTTCGGCGCGGAGATGGTGCGCGTCGCCGGCACCTATGACGATTCAGTGGTCGAGGCGACCCGCGTCGCAACGGAGCGCGGCTGGACCATCGTCTCCGACACCTCCTGGGACGGCTATCAGCGTATCCCCGGCCTGGTGATGCAGGGCTATACGGCGATCGCCCGCGAGGCGCTGGCTGAGATGCCGGCGCGGCCGACCCATGTCTTCGTGCAGGCCGGCGTCGGCGGCATCGCCGCCGCGCTCGCCGCGCAGATGCTGACCGCCTTCGGCGAGGACAGGCCGTTCTTCACCGTGGTCGAGCCGTCGCGGGCGGCCTGCATCTTCGAGGCCGCGCGACAGGGCCGGCCGGTGAAGATCGCCCATGGCGAGCCGACTGTGATGGCGATGCTCGAATGCTACGAGCCCTCGCCGCTGGCGTTGCGCGTGCTCTACCGCGCCGCCGACGCCTTCCTGACGGCGGAGGATGCGGACGCTGTCGAGGCGATGAACCGCCTCGCCCGCCCCGCAGCCGGCGATCCGGCCATCGTCGCCGGCGAGAGCGGCGGTGCCGGCCTCGCCGGGCTGCTCGCGGCGTTGCGCAACCCGCAGGCGCGCGCCGCGCTCAAGCTCGATGGCGATTCCCGCGTCTTCCTCGTCAACACGGAAGGAGCGACGGATTCGGAGCGCTATGCCGAACTCGTCGGCCTCAAGCCCGGCGAAGTCGCGTGATCACCAGTATGACGGGCGCCGAACGGCTGACGCTCTATTCGCAGAGCCATTCGCCCTATGCGCGCAAGACCATCGTCTTCGCGCATGAGGCCGGGCTTGCTGACCGTATCGCCGTCGTCGATCACGAGACCAGCCCGACCAACCGCAATCCCGAGGTGTTCGCGGTCAATCCGCTGGGCAAGGTGCCGGTGCTGATGACGCCCGAAGCGGGCGCGATCTTCGATTCTCTGGTGATCTGCGACTATCTCGACGGGCTGCATGGCGGGCCGAGGTTGATCCCCATCGCAGGCAAGCCGCGCTGGCAGGCGCTGCGTTTGCATGCCGTCGCGCAAGGGCAGTGCGACGCCGGCATCGCTCTGCGCTGGGAGACGGCGCGACGGCCCGAGCATCTGCGCTACCCGCCGCTGAGCGAGGGACAGACGACGAAGCTGGTGGCATCCTACGACCTGCTGGAACAGGCAGAGGCTTTCGACGAGCCGGTCCATATCGGCCATATCGGACTGGCGACCGCGCTGGCCTGGCTCGAATTCCGCGCGCTGCCGGATTTCCGCGCCGGTCGGCCCCGGCTGACGCGCTGGTACGAGACGTTCTCGCAGAGGCCTTCGATGCGGGCGACCGCCTATCACGGCGAGACACAGGACGGCCCGGCGCAGCCCGCCATTGCCGGATGACCGGCTGACGTCGTAGCAGGGGCGCGCGGCCCCGCTCCGGCTGCGCCGGAGGCCGCCCATGAAGCTTCGTCCCGATACGCTGGCGATGACCGCCGTCCTCGCCATGCTGACGGCGCTCGGCCCGCTCTCGACCGATTTCTACCTGCCCTCCCTGCCCGAGATCGTGCGGGTGATGGAGACCGATGTCGCCGGCGCGCAGGCGACGCTCTCCTCCTTCCTGTTCGGCTTCGCGGCCGGGCAGATCTTCTGGGGGCCGCTCTCCGACCGACTGGGGCGCAAGCCCGTGCTGCTCGCGGGCCTGGGTCTCTTCGCGCTGGCGACGCTCGCCTGCGCGCTCGCGCCCTCGATCGGCGCGCTGACCGCCGCGCGGGCGCTGCAGGCGCTCGGCGCCTCCGGCCCGATCGTGCTCGGCCGCGCCATGGTGCGCGATCTCTACGATGGCCCGCGCGCTGGCCGCGAGCTGGCACGGATGGGCATGATCATGGGTCTGGTGCCGGCGGTCGCGCCGGTGATCGGCGGCGTGCTTCAGGTCGCCTTCGGCTGGCGCTCGACCTTCCTGGCCTCACTCGTCTTTGCACTTGGCCTCGCGATCGTCATCGTCACGGTGATGCCGGAGACGCTGCGCGTGCGCTCGCCGCTGCCGCTCTCGCCGCTCGCGATCTTCCGCGGCTTCGGCGTCCTGCTGCATAACCGGGCCTTCCGGGTCTATGTCGCCCTGACGGCGCTGGCCTATGCCGGGCTCTTCGCCTTCATCTCCGGCTCGTCCTTCGTGCTGATCGGCATCTACGGGCTGACGCCGGTGGAATACGGCTTCTCCTTCGGCTTCGGCGTGCTCGGCTACATCGCGGGCACGATCATCGCGCAGCGCCTCGTCGGGCGGCGCGGCATGGACGGCGTCATCGCCATCGGCGTCGGCTGCCTCGCCGGTGGCGGACTGGCCATGCTGGTCGGCGTCCTGACCGGGCTGGGCGGACCGGCGGGCGTCGTCGTGCCGATGGCGATCTATGCCTGCGGCGTCGGCCTGGCCATGCCCCAGGCCCAGGCATCGGCGATGATGCCGTTTCCGGACCGGGCCGGCGCGGCCTCGTCCTTCAACGGGCTATGCCAGATGCTGCTCTCGGCCTGCGTCGGGCTGCTCGTCGGCCATCTGCTGAAGAACGCCGCGCTGCCGCTGCCGCTGGTGATGTCGGCGCTGGGCGTGACCGCGCTGGTGCTGTTCCGGGCGACGCGCGCGATCCGGACGGCGAAGGCTTAGACCGTCCTGCATTCCGACGCACCGCGCCGTCTTTCCGGGGCTTCGCGTCAGCGAAGAGCCCGGAACCCATAACCGCAGTTTGGCATGACGAGGCGGCTTGTCCGCAGGCTTTTCCTGAAGCACCCGCGGATATGGGTTCCGGGCTCGGCCCTGCGGGCCGTCCCGGAATGACGGTGAGGTTCTTCAGCCGCCGAAGAGCCGCTCGAAGAAGTTGCGCTCCTGCGGAGCGGGCCTGACCCAGGCGCGATCCGAACTCGCGGGCTGGACCGGCGCCGGAGCGCCGGCGTCGGCCACCGGCGCGCCATCCCCGAAGATCGTCTTCGGCGCGCCCTGCCAGAAGCCTCCCGGCAGCGGGACGGGCTGGGCGCCGGCATGGGCGGCCTTCATGTACTTGCCCCAGATCTCGGCCGGGAGGCCTGCACCCGTGACGCGCTTCATGGTCGAGTTGTCGTCGTTGCCGACCCAGACGGCCGTGACGAGGCGCCCGGTGAAGCCGACGAACCAGGCGTCGCGATAATCCTGGGTGGTGCCGGACTTGCCGCCGACCTCCCAACCCGCGAGGTTGACCTTGCTGCCGGTGCCGCCGGTCATCACGCCATGGAACATGGTGTTCATCATCGACAGCGTCTGCGGCTGGATCACCGGGCCGAAATTATTCGCCTTGCGGGCATAGACGACCTTGCCGCTGGTCGAGCGGACCTCGCGGATGACATAGGGCAGCACCGACTGGCCGCCATTGGCGAAGCTGGCATAGGCCGCGGTCATCTCCAGCGGCGTCACCTCGGATGTGCCGAGCGCCAGGGACGGGTTCGGCTGCAGCGGAGAGGTGACGCCGAGGCGCTGGGCCGTGCGGATCACCTCGCGCGGCGTGACCTCCTGGATCAGCCGCGCGACGACCGTGTTGAGCGAATGGGCGAAGGCGGTCTGCAGCGTCACCGGGCCGCGGAAGGTGCGCGAATAGTTTTCCGGCTCCCAGCCCTTGATCGAGACCGGCGAGTCGTCGCGGATCGTGTCCGGCGTCATGCCCTTCTCGATCGCGGTCAGGTAGACGAAGGGCTTGAAGGACGAGCCCGGCTGGCGATGCGCGGCGGTGGCGCGGTTGAACTGGCTCTTGGTGTAGTCGCGCCCGCCGATCAGGGCCCGGATCGCGCCGTCCGGAGCGAGCGAAACCACCGCTCCCTGCGAAACGTTGAGCTTCGACCCTTGAGCCGAGAGCGCATCGACCAGGATCGTTTCGGCCGAGCCCTGCAGCTTGGTATCGATCGTGGTGAGCACGGTGACGTCGCCCTCGACGGCGCCGATGAAGTCGTCAAGGACATCCATCACGTAATCGGCGGCATAGTTGACCGAGCCGGCGCCGACCCGCTCCGGCACCTCGGCGGGCGCGGTGAGCGCGCCCTTGGCCGCCGCCTGCGAGATGAAGCCCTGGTCGGCCATGGCAGCGACGACGAGCTGGGCCCGCTTCTCGGCGAGGTCGGGATTGCGATTGGGCGCGAGGCGCGATGGCGCCTGGACGAGGCCGGCCAGCATAGCGGCCTCCGCGATCGTCACCGAGCGCGCCGACTTGTTGAAATAGCGCTGCGCCGCAGCCTCGACGCCATAGGCGCCGGAGCCGAAATAGACGCGGTTCAGATAGAGCTCGAGGATCTGGTCCTTGGTGTAAGTGCGCTCCAGCCAGAGCGCCAGGATCGCCTCCTGGATCTTGCGGGCCGCCGTGCGCTCCTGCGTCAGGAAGAGGTTCTTGGCGAGCTGCTGCGTCAGCGTCGAGCCGCCCTGGGCGACGCCGCGCCCGCGCAGATTGGTGACGAGCGCGCGGCTGATGCCGATCGGGTCAATGCCGAAATGGTCGTAGAAGCGCCGATCCTCGATCGCGACGAAGGCCTTCGGCAGATAGGGCGGGATCTCGCCGATGGTGATGGTGCGCCCGCCGGTCTCGCCGCGATTGGCGAGCAGAGAGCCGTCGGCCGCGAGGATCGCGATGTTCGGCGGCCGCTTCGGCACGGTGAGCTGGTCGATCGGCGGCAGCTGCGAGGCGTGATAGGCGATGAAGCCGCCGAGCCCGATGGCGCACCACAGGCCGAGCACCATCGTCCAGTAGAACAGGCCGCCCAGCAGCGAGCGGCGCCGGCGTCCACGACGCTTGCCGCCGCCTCCGCCCCCGCTGCGCTTGTTGCGCACCGGCTGACTGCGCGGCTGCGGGCGTGCCGCGGCGCGGTGACGGTGTAGTGGGCGGTCGTCGTCGGAAACGCGCATGTCAAAATCGTCGCGGCTTTCGCCGCTCTCATGATCGAAGGACGGCTCGCGCCGCTCGCCTCGTTTGATCCGGTCGTTCATCCCTGTCCCGTTCCGGCCGACATGCCGCCTGCAATGCGGTCAGGTCACACAGGATTCAAACATGGCGCTTTTAAGGGGTGGTTAAGCGTGCACCGCGACGTTGAGGACACAGCCGTCGCGAGATCGTGATCAAACTTGCAAATGCGCAAACGAAAACGTCATCAAACGGGATATTGCGCAAAATCGAACCGCTCGCCTACAAGCACATCGTCACGCTCGATCGCTCAGCTACTCCGGTTGTCGAAGCCGTTTCAACACTCGTTCGATCCCTTCCATAAAGAGGCACAGCATGCAGTCGCTCAACCGCTACGCGCCGTATTTCCTTGGCGTCCTGCGTATCGTCACCGCGCTGATCTTCATCGCTCACGGCACGCAGAAGCTGTTCGGCTTCCCCGTGCTGCCGCCCAACGGCTCCCTGCCGCCAGCCTTCACCATGTACTGGTACGCAGGCGTGCTCGAGCTGGTCGGCGGCCTCCTGGTCCTGTTCGGCTTCCAGACCCGCATCGCCGCCTTCGTCCTCTCGGGGCAGATGGCTTTCGCCTACTGGATGGGCCACGCGCCGAAGAGCTTCTACCCCGTCGCAAACGGCGGCGACGCGGCGATCCTGTACTGCTTCGTCTTCCTTTATCTCGTCTTCGCGGGCGCCGGCGCCTTCGCGATCGACAAGGACAGCCGCGCCTGACGGCCCGCTGATCCGACCGAAAACGAAAAGGCCCACTTCCTCACGGAAACGGGCCTTTTCTGTCTTCAGGGCGCGCCGATCAGACGGCGGCGGAAATCCAGCGCGAGAGATCGCTCTTCGGCGCCGCGCCGACCTTCTGCGAGGCGAGCTTGCCGTCCTTGAACAGCATCAGCGTCGGGATCGAGCGGATGCCGAACTGCGCCGGGATCTGCTGATTCTCGTCGACGTTCATCTTGACGATCTTGACCTTGCCGTTGAGCTCGGTCGCGATTTCCTCGAGCGCCGGGCCGATCATGCGGCAGGGGCCGCACCATTCCGCCCAGAAATCCACGACGACCGGCTCGGAGGACTTGAGGACATCAGCCTCGAAGCTCTGATCGGTTACCTTGCTCGTTGCCATGACTGGCCGCCTTTCGGTTTCAATGGGCGGCAATGCCACCCTTCGCCAGCGAAGCTATGAACGCCCGCCTCTCCGGTCAAGGCGCGTGCGCCGCAGGGCAGAGGCGAGGCCGACGCGTCACGAGCCGCCTGAAACCAGGCCGGCCCCGACATTGATCGCCATCGCCAGGATCGAGGTGTTGAAGACGAAGGCGAGGATCGAATGCAGCAGCACGACCGCCCGCGCCTCGCGCGTCGTCACCCCGACGTCCGAGGTCTGCGAGGTGCAGCCGATCGTGTACGAGAAATACAGGAAATCGACATAGTTGGGATCGGTCTCGCCGGGAAAATCGAGGCAGGGCTCCTTTTTGCCGCCGCGGTAGTAGACGCCGGCATAGTGCAGCGTGAAGAAGGCGTGCAGCAGTGTCCATGAACACAGGATCGTGACGCCTCCGAGCGCGAGATGGAGGCCGCGATCGGGCGCCGGCACCGACCCGATGCCGGTGAGCTGCAGCACGATGGCGACCAGGCTCGTGCTCGCCGCCAGGCAGGAGATGATCAGGATGGCGAAGGCGCCCTCGTCCTGCCGCTCGGCCCGCGCCCGGATCTGATCGACCGACTCGGAGAACATGGTCGAGGCCAACAGGCCGAGATAGAGGATCGCGCCGACATCCCAGGCGATCAGCAGCCGCGTCGCCCAGCGCCAGTCGCCGGGCAGCACGGCTGCCAGGCCCACGCCAGCCCCCAGTGCCGCCAGAAGGCGGGGGCGCAGCAGCAGGGATGGCAGGAGCTTCATGATCGGGACGATCCGCCGGGGGCGCTCACGCTACCGCCCGGCGCGGCCCCTGCCAAGGCGAGGAGCGCCACGTCGAGCTGCACCGCGTCGGGTTCGAAATGAACGAGGTTCGCGGTGTAGACCACCAGCGTGCGGATCGCGCGTCCGGGATAGATCGCCTGCATGAGCGCGGCATAGGCGGCAAGCTGCGCCAGCGTTCCCACCGGGATCGCATCGGCACGCTCGGGCGGCCGGGCGGTCGTCTTGAAATCGGCGATGATGACGCTGTCCGGAGTGACGGCGAGCCGGTCGATCCGCCCGGAAATGGCCCGCGACGTGCCGTCAGGCAGTTGGATGGCACCGGCGACGGGGACCTCCGCCAGCGCGCCCTCGGCGAAGAGTTTGGAAAGGCCGGGCGCGTCCAGCAGGGCCAGGGCTTCGGCGACGATGCGCGCCCGCCGTTCCGATGACAGCGCGCCGCCGCGCGCATCCGCGAGCGCCTCGGCCGTTTCAACGCGGCGCTCGGCAGGGACATCGGGCAGGAGCTGCAGCAGGAGATGCGCCAGCCGGCCGGCAGCCGCTGCTTCCGCCAGGAACGGCCCGTCACCCGGCCGCTCCTCGCCGTCCGCGGCGGACAGAGCATTCGACGGTTTCAGCGGCGGGGCGGGCTCGGCCTCGCGGATGACGGGCTTCGCCAGCCAATCCGGGCGAAGCGGGAGTGGCTCGGCCGGCCGCTCCTCGATATCGGGCGACGGCTGGGGCGGCGTCACGGCGAAGCGCAGGATCGCCTCCTCGCCCTCGCCGATTTCGACCAGGCTCGGCTCTGACTGCGCCAGGCCTTCCGTAATCATCGCATACCAGCTTCCGGCCGGCGACTCGCCCTTGGGCTGCGTGCCGCAGACGATCAGGCGGTCCTCGGCGCGGGTCATCGCGACATAGAGCAGGCGGTGATGCTCCTCGACCATCTGGTCTACGACGAGAGCCTTGGCCGCAGCCGTCGCCTGCGTGTCCTCGGCGCTCGCCGGAGGCCAGATCGGCACGAGGCTGTTGCGTGGCGTGGACACCGCCAGGATCTTCGGCAGGCGCTTGGCGCCGGGCTCGACGCCGAGATCGGCGAGGATGACGACCTTGGCCTCCAGACCTTTCGAGCCATGGACCGTCATGACGCGGACCTCGCCGGCGCTGGCCGAGAGATCGCGCTTCACGTCGGCGGCGCTGCCGGTGACGTGCTGGAGGAACCCCGCCAGCGAGGGGCCGTAGCGGCGCTCATGGTCGAGCGCCGCATTGAGGAAGGCATCGAGCGCATCGCCGGACTCCGCGCCCAGCCGGGCGAGCGCGAGATTGCGCCCGCCGCCTGGGCCGAGCAGACCGGCGAAGAAGCGGAACGGCCCGCAGCGCCCCGCCTCTCGCGTCCACTCGGTCAGCTTTGCCTCGGCCGCGGCGTAGCGCGGCTCGCGAGCAGCCTCCTCCTGCAAGGCTGTGCGCAGCGAACC
This sequence comes from Bosea sp. NBC_00550, assembly GCF_026020075.1. Lineage (NCBI taxonomy): Bacteria > Pseudomonadati > Pseudomonadota > Alphaproteobacteria > Hyphomicrobiales > Alloboseaceae > Allobosea > Allobosea sp. NBC_00550. The sequence goes on along the minus strand of NZ_CP102772.1, from coordinate 4,886,231 downwards.
CTGGCGACCGGGCGCAAGGTGGAGGAGATCGTCGTCGTTCAGGTCGATGAGCGGCGTCTTCAGCGCCGTGGCCAGCGTCAGATCGTCGTCCGGCAAAAGCAGCGTGCGGCCGAGCACGACGAGGTCCTCCACCGCCGGATGCTCGGCGAGCGTCAGCCGGTCGCGGCCGGTGACGGGGACGCCCGCATCCTTCAGCGCCTTGACGATCGCCTCGAACAGGGCACCGCGCTGGCGCAGCAGGATCATCACGTCGCCTGCGGAGAAGGGATTGCCGCGATCGTCGCGGCGGTTGCGATGCCAGCGTTGCAGGGTGCGCGCGATGCGCTCGGCGAGCTTGACCGTGCCGCTGCGCCGCTCGGGCGCATCGACCGGCGTGGTCCAGGCGTCCGGCGGCTCGCCGGTATCGTTGGCCGCGATCGGCCAGATATCGACCGTGCCGGGCGCGCTGCGGCGGACCGTATCGTGCATCTCGGGACGCGCCGCACCGTCGAAGACGAGGCCGCGCGCATGGGTGGGCAAGGCGAAGACGGCGTCGACGGCCTGCATGATGTCCGGCGCGGAGCGGAAGGAGGTGTTGAGGCTGATCGCCTCGAAATCCAGCTGGGCGGCTTCGATCCGCTTTTCCAGCGCGCGGCGCTCCTCGCCGAAGGCGGCCGGTGCCGCGCCCTGGAAGCCGTAGATCGACTGCTTCTCGTCGCCGACGACGAAGATCGTGCGGGGCTTCGCGCGGAGATCACCGCCGCTGGTGAACTCCTCGGCCAGCTTGCGCAGGATCGCCCATTGCGCCTCGCCGGTGTCCTGCGCCTCGTCGAGCAGGATGTGGTCGATGCCGGCATCCAGCTTGTAGAGCACCCAGGCGGCCTCGACGCGCTCCAGCAGCGAGCGCGTGCGGGCGATCAGGTCGTCATAGTCGAGCAGCGAGCGCAGGCTCTTCTGACGCTGGTAGGAGGCGAGCATGCGCGTCACCAGCAAGGCGAGCGCCGCGCTGCGGTCTCGGATCGCCACGGCGTTGATCGCGTCGGCTGCCGTCAGCAGGCAGGCGGCGAGCGCTTCCAGCGTCGCGACCAGCGCGCCGTCGAACTCGGATTTGCCCTTGCCACGGATGTTGGCGTTGATCGTGCCGGCCTCGGTGATGAAGCCGCGCCGGCAGAAGGCGATGGGGTCGCCATCATCCTGCCCGGCGAGCAGCGTGCGCAGATTGGCGGCCACGTTCTGGCGCGTTGCGCTGCCGGCGTGGAGCGCCTCGATCAGGGTCTGGAGGCCGGGCAGCGCGGACAATTCGGCGCGAAAGACCCGCCTGATCGTATCGGCTTCGAGGTCCGGCGCAATGCCGAGGAAGGCGGCGATGCCGGCCAGCATCTCCCGCGGATCGCGGGCGCGGCCGTTCTCGTCGCTGAACAGGGCGCGCTGGCGCAGCGCCTCCTGCACCATGGTTTCGAACGAGTCCTGCGCGGCCAGCTGCGCCAGCAGGTCGAGCGCCTTCGCCTCGGCTCCGCCGGGGTTCGCCGCAACGAGCGCCAGCAACTCGCGCCGCGCCTCGCGCAGCATCTCGGCCTGGGCGAGATCGTCCGCGACCTCGAAGCGCGGCGGCACATTCGCCTCGAAGGGCGCCGCCTGCAGCACGCGGGTGCAGAAGGCGTGGATCGTCTCGATGCGCAGGCCGCCCGGCGTCTCCAGCGCCTCGGCGAAGAGGCGGCGCGCCTTGGCCCGCTCGGCAGCGGCAGGGGCGCGGCCGGTCAGATTGGTCAGCTCCTTCGCAAGGGCAGCCTCATCCAGCGTCGCCCAGGCGCTCAGCGCCTTGAAGATGCGGTTCGCCATATTGGCCGCCGCCGCCTTGGTATAGGTGATGCAGAGCATGCGGCTCGGCGCCACACCATCGAGCAGCAACCTCAGCACGCGGTTGACCAGCACATGGGTCTTGCCCGAGCCGGCATTGGCCGAGACCCAGGCGGAAAGGCCGGGATCGGCGGCCAGCGCCTGGCGCTGGTTGGTCAGCGACGGGACGATCCAGCCCGGCTTCACGCCTCGCCTCCTTCGTCACCACCCGGCGCGGCGGACCATTCCTTCACCCGGGCGAGATGGTCGTAGGGGCTGGCATAGCGGATGTAGTCGGGCGCGCGCCGCGAAACGAAAGCCTCGCGTCCTGAGCGCAGCGCGTCGAGATGTCCGAGCAGGTTTTCGAGATGGCGTGCTGCGACATCGGCCAGGGTCTCGTCGCCGAAATCGAGCGGCTTGTCCTTGGCCCAGCCTTTCGGATCGTGGTGGAGCTTCATGTAGATGACAGCCTCGACCGGCGTCGGCCCGGTGAGACCCTCGAAGCCGGAACGCGCCGCGAGCTCGGCTTCCAGCGTCAATTGCGGCGCGAAGCCCTTCTCGACCTGCGCCTTGCTTGGCGGCGCGCCGGTCTTGAAATCGACGATGCGCAGTGCGGGCTCGCGCGTCAGCTCGATCCTGTCGGCTCGGCCGCTCAGGCGAAAGCTGCTGCCGTCGGCGAGCGTGAAGCTTGCGCCGGTGAAAAGCTCGACGCCGATGCGTGCGATACCGCCGCGCCGGCGCTCCTCCCAGCGGATGTAGTGTCCGGCCGTGAGCAGGAAGCGCGGCCACCAGAAGGCACGCACCTCCGGCACATCGTCATAATCCCTGAACAGCCTGTCGCCGATGGCGATCAATTGCCCGAGCGCATCTGGCGGCATTTGCTCGGGATAGGTCCTGGTGAAGCTCTCGACGATGTTATGCAGCAGCCGGCCGCGATCCTGCGCGGTCGGGTCCTCGATCAGCCCATCGAGCGCGTCGAGCTTCAGGATCTTGCGGGCGTGGATCTGATAGGGGTCGCGGTAGAGCGTCTCGACCTCGGTGACGCTGAGCAAGAGCGGCTGCAGCGCGCGCGGCGGGCGTGGCGCCGGGCGGGCGATCGCCTTCACGTCGGCGGGAGCGCTCAGCAAGGCAGCAAGCCCACGCAGGCGCTTGCCTTCATCGAGCGCCGCGCTCCAGACCGCCTTCGGCGTCACCGCCTGCAGGCGCTGCCAGAAGCGCGAGGCGATGGTTTCGGCCTCACCGACCTTGCGGGGCCGCGTCAGCGTCACCTGCGGGGCCATCAGCGCCTGGGTGAAATCATGCGCCGTCTGGCCGACGCGGCGTTCCGGCGGCGACAGGCCGAGCTCGGCGCGCATCGGCCGGTTGATGAAGGAATCGGTGGTGGTCTGCGGCGGCCACACCGCCTCGTTGAGGCCGCCCAGCACGACATGATCCGCTTCGAGCAGGCGCGCTTCGAGCAGGCCCCAGATCGCGACGCGGGGATGGCCCGGCGTCGCGCGCTTGACCGCCCGCTCGGCCAGCAGCCCGTCGAGGATCGCGACGAAATCCTGCGGCCGCCCACCGGGCGGCATGACGGCCTCGGCACCGGCGAGCTCGTCGAACAGCCCGGCCAGCGTCTCGCCATCCGGTCCGAGGAAGGCGAGTGGAGTGCCAGCCTCCGTCATGCCGACCGCCGTCACCGCCTTGCGCGCGGCCATGACGACCGACGCCAATGACGGCTGGTCGAGAAAGAGCGCTTCGAGCAACGGCGCGCAGGCGGTTTCCAGCGCATGGAGCACCACGGTCGCGGCGGCCGCGTCCTCCGCCGTCAGCCGCTTGCGCGGACGGGGAACATGTCCCCGCTCGCGCAGCTCATCCCATTGACCGAGCGCGACATGCAGGCCCGCCAGGCCCCGGCCGACCGCGTTGCCGCGCCAGCAGCCGATTTCCAACGCAGCAGCGCCGCGCGCCAGCGTCTCACGGGAGAGGCCTAGCCGGCAGAGCGGGTGAGCGAAGAGCGGAACGAGCGATGCAGGCGTCATCTGCCCCAGCGCCGCCTCCAGGATCAACCGCAGCAGCGAGCCGGCCGGCCAGCGTGCCAGCGGCATGCCGGCGGAATCGTCGACCTCGACGCCCCAGCGCGCCAGCTCGACGGCGACGCGCTCGGCAAGGCCGCGATCCGGCGTGACGAGCGCGGCCCGCGCCTGCGGCCGCTCCAGCGTCTCGCGGAGCGCGATGGCGACAATGAGAGCTTCCTGACGCTCGTCGGCCGTCTCGACGATGCGCAGGCCGGCGAAACCGGCTGCCGCCTCACCAGCCGCGATGCGCTGATCGAGGCTGGCCCAAAGCTCGGTGACGGAGGCCGGCAGCATCGCTTCGCGGAGAAGGTCTCCCCTCGCATTGCGGGCGGCATCGGGCGCCGCCAGCTCCCGCACGTCGTCGCGCTCGGCACCGAGCGTCTCCATCAGGTGGTGCAGCGCCGCCTGCGGGTGCGAAGGCGCGGGCTCGCCCGCGATGGCGTTCCAGGCGCGCTCGTCCAATCCGAGATCGATGCCGGGCAGCACGACCGCCCCGTTCGGCAGGCGGGCGATGGCCGAGAGCAGCCGCGCCGTCGCCGGGACGGTGCCGGTCGAGCCGGCGGCGATGATCGGCCCCCTCGCCCCGCCGGCCAGCAACCGCTCGCGCTCGGCCGCCAGCATGCGGTTGCGGAATTCGGCCGGATCGATCGCGCCCTGGTCGGCGAGGATCTGCGGCCAGGCATCGCCGAGGATGGCGAGGAAGCTGGCATTGAGCTGCCAGACCTTGTCGAAGCGGGCCGCATCGAGCGCCGCCAGCTTCTCGACCGGCACGTCTTCGGTCTGCAGCTGGTCGAGCAAGGCGGCGAGATCGCCGGCGAGGCCATAGGCTTCCGCCAGCGTCGCCGGCACCAGCGAAGGCTCGCCGGGGTCGAGCCTGAGATGGCTGCGGTTGGCGCTGCGGCCCCAGGCATCGACCAGCCGTGTCAGCAGCATGCGGCGCTTGAGCGGATCGATCGGGGCAATGCGCCCGCCCGACCAGGCGCCGGAGCCGATCAGCGCCGTCTCGGCTTCGTCGACATCGCCCAGCGGCACGATGCGTGGCAGCAGCAGCGGCTTGCCGCCGAGCTTCTCGGCCAGGATCGTGGTGAAGGCGCGGGCGGCGCGGCGCGTCGGCAGAAAGAGCGTGGCCCGTGCCATCGCTGCCGGATCGGCCGGGTCGTGGATCGGCCCGAGCCGCCCATCGAGCATCGCCTGCGCCAGCACGTCGAGAAAGGGCGCTCCGGCGGGGATGCTGAAGAGATTGAGCTCAGGCATCGACCGTTTGCGTGGCGAAGGCAGCCTCGGCCGGCGCGATCGCGTCGGGCGTGCCGACATGCAGCCAGCGCCCTTCCAGCCGCTCGCCGAACAGCCGGCCACGGGCAATGGCACGGTCGAAGAGCAGGTTGAGCGAGAAGGGACCGTCCGGCGTATCGGCGAAGAGCTCCGTCTTCAGGATGGCGACGCCGGCATAGACCCAGGGCGCACTCGCTGCACTGCCGCGCCGGGCGAGGCGGCCGTCATCGCCCAGGAAGAAATCGCCGGCGCCGTCGAAGCCGATACTGGTCTGGCGATCGGCGAGCAGGAGAAGCATGTCCATCCGCTCGGGCTCCCAGGCTTCCACCATCGCCTGCATGGCAGGCCGCCCCGTCTCGCGCCAGAGCGCGTCGGAGTTGACGTGGAAGAACGGTGCGGCGCCGAGCAGCGGCAGCGCCTTCTTCACCCCGCCGCCGGTCTCCAGCAACTCGGCCCGCTCGTCCGAGATGGTGATGCGTGGCTGGCTACGGTCAGCGAGACGGGCTTCGACCTGCCCGGCAAGGTGGTGGACGTTGACCACTGCTTCCTCGACACCGGCATCGGCCAGCCGGTCGAGCATATGGTCGAGCATCGCCTTTCCGCCGATCTGCACCAGCGGCTTCGGCAGCGTGTCGGTGATGGGGCGCATGCGCTGCCCGAGCCCGGCCGCCAGCACCATCGCCCGGCGGATCGGAGGCGAAGCGGTTGAAGTCACGCGAATCTCCGTATCGATCGGCTTGAGGTTAGTCCGCCGCTTCGGTCTCGAACAGCTTCGGCATGTGCGCCTGATACCAGACCTTCAGCTCTTCCAGGGCCGGATGCTCGAGATTGCGGCGCAGATAGGCCTCGATACGCGGCAGATGCTTGAGATAGCCGGGCTTGCCGTCGCGCTTGTCGAGGCGCGCGAAGATGCCGGCGATCTTGGTGTTGCGCTGGGCACCGAGGATCGCATAGGCGCGGGCGAAAGCCGCGAGGTCGAAATCCGGCGTATCGGCACGTCGGGCCGAGCCATAGGCGGCGAGCAGCCTGAGCTCAAGCGAAGCCGGCACGTCGATGCGCGCATCCTGGCCGAGCGCGGCGAGGTCGTAGGCCGGGTGGCCGAGCACCGCGTCCTGGAAGTCGATCAGGCCGACCTTGGCGTGGCCCTCGCGCTGCTCCAGCCAGATCAGGTTGGGCGAGTGGACGTCGCGCAACGTCCAGGTGCTGGGCTGGGCGAGTATCTCGTCGAACAGCCTGCTCCAGATCCGGGCGAACTCGGCCTGCGTCACCGCCGGCAGCGTGACGCCGGCGATATGCGGCGCATACCATTCGAGGATCAGCTCGGTCTCGATCGCGAGGGCCTGCCGGTCATATGGGGGAATCGAATGATCGCGCCCCTCCGCGACGGGCAGGATCGTCGGCAAGGTGTGGCGATGGAGATCGGCGAGCAGCCGCGCCGCCGCCTCGTAGCGCTCGGCGATCGGCTGGCGATCGGCATCGATCACGCCCTCGCTGCCGAGGTCCTCGATGATGAGCAGGCCGGCCGTCAGATCCTCGGCGAGGATGTCCGGCGCCGAATAGCCGAGCGAGCGCAGGCCGCGATCCATCGCGACGAAGGCGTCGACGCTCTCGGCGAGATGGGCGAGCGCGCTGTAGGGCTTGCCGAGGCGGATCGGCGGGCCGTCCGGGCGCTGCGGCGAGATCATCAGCACCGCCGTTTCGCCGTTAGGCCGCGTCAATCGCTCATAGGCGCGCGTCGAGGCGTCGCCGAGCATGAAATCGCGCCGCGCCTCGCCCCAGCCGGCATTGTCGATCAGGCGGCGCGAGGCCACGGCGATGGCCAGGCGCTGCTTCCAGAGCACGCCACCGGACAGATCGGCGATGCGGCCCGTCTCGGGATTGTCGGGATCGACGTCGAGCACGATGTCGAGCCGGCGGCCGGCAGGGAGGCGCGTGCCGGCCCGGTCCGGCCATTCGACCAGGGTGATCAGGCGCTCGACATCCTCGATCAGCCCGATGTCGTCGAGCTCGTCCGGCGAGCGGACCCGGTAGAGATCGGCATGGAGCACCGTGCCGCGCAGCGTGTCGTAGCTCTGGACCAGGGTGAAGGTCGGACTCGGCGCCTCGAGCGCGGGGTCGTCCGCGAGTTCGCGCAGGATGGCGCGCGCGAACAGCGACTTGCCTGAGCCGAGATGGCCGGAAAGCGCGACGATGTCGCCGGGCTTGAGGTTGGCGGCGATATCGGCGGCGAGGCGGATCGTCGCCGCTTCGTCCGCCAGCATGAGCCGGTGCGAACCGGCCTTGCGGGCTTCTTCGGTCATTCGGCAGCGTCCGAGAGCGACACGCCCTGCGCCGGGAAGACGGCGATGACGCGGGTGCCTTTCCCCGGCGTGGAATCGAGCTCGACATGGCCGCCATGGAGCTCGACGATTGAACGCACGATCGACAGCCCGAGGCCGACGCCGCGATGGCTGGAGCCGAGCGAATGGCTCTCGAAGCGCTCGAACACCTTCTCCTTGACCTCGGCGGGGATGCCGCGGCCCTGATCGGCGACGGTGATGCGGATGTCGCTGCCCTGCCGTGCCGCGGTCACGGTGACGGTCTGGCCGGCCGACGAGAAGCCGATCGCATTGGAGAGCAGGTTGAACAGCACCTGGCGCAGGCGCTTGCCGTCGGCGCGCAGCGGGCCGGTGCGCGGGTCGATCTCGACCTTCAGTTCGAGCTTGCTGTCGGTCAGCCGGTCATGCAGCCCCGCCGCCGCCTGGGCGATGGTGTCGGCGACGTCGACATCCTGGATCTCGAGCGTGAGCGCGCCATTGTCGATGGTCGCGAGGTCGAGAATGTCGTTGATGATGGCGAGCAGCGCGCCCGAGGAGCGCACGATATGGGCGGAATAATCGCGCTGTTTCTCGTTGAGCGGGCCGACCGTCTCGGTGCCCAGAAGCTGCGCGAAGCCGATGATGTTGGTGAGGGGAGAGCGCAGCTCGTAGGAGACGTGGTGGACGAAATCCTCGCGCAGCCGCGAGACCTTCTCCAGCGCGTCGTTCTTCTCGGTCAGCGCCCGCTCGACATTCACGCTGGCGGTGACGTCGGCGAAGGAGATCAGGGTCGCGCCGTCCGGCAGCGGCGCGGCAGCCATGTCGAGCACGGTGCCGTCGCGGCGCTCCATGCGACAGCGATAATCCTCGCGCGCATCGCGCACGCCGGTGACGACGCTGTGCAATTCGCTCCACACGTCTTCCTGCGGGAAGAGCGGCCGGCAGAGCCGGATGACCTCGTCGATGTGCGGCGCGCTGGCGGCGAGATCGCCGCCCTGAATGCGCCAAGACTGGGCGAAGGCCGGGTTGGAGAGCTTGAGCCGCCCGTCCGAGCCGAACACGGCGACGCCCTCGCGCAGCGAATCCAGCGTTTCCCGCTGGGTGCGGGAAAGCGCGTTGAAGCGGGATTCGAGCGTGAAGCGCTCGGTAACGTCGTCGTAGAGATAGGTGACGCCGCCCTGCGGATTGGGGCTGGCGACGACATGGACGGTGCGCCCGTCCGGCAGATACCACCAGTCCTCGCTGGCGCGTGTCGCGGTGTAGCCCGCCTGCGCGGCCGCCTTCCAGCTGCGGTAATCGCCGAGTTCCGGCAATCGCCGCTCGGAGCGCAGCCGGTCGAGGATCTCGCCATCGGTCGGCAGGGCGTCCAGGAAGCCCGATTCCAGCGACCAGAGCGTGTCGAAGCCGGAGTTGCGATAGACGAGGCGCTGCGAGCCGTCGAACACGGCGACCGCTGTCTTGAGGCGGTCGAGCGTGCGGACATGGGCGTCCATCTGGCGCTGGAGATCAGCCCTCACCGCCTCCAATTCGCTCATATCGGTGGCAAAGCCGGCAAAGCCCGTCGCGACCGGCAATTCGATGATATCGAGGGTCCGGCGCTGGCCGGCGACCACCGCGGGCGCCCGCACGGCGAAGGCATTGCCATCCCGCCTTGCGCGCGAAGCCGTTTCGCGCTCGGCCCGGTCGAGCAATTCCAGCCCACCCTTCGCCGCCGTCGTCGCGTCGGTAGCCTCGACCGCCTGGGCATAGGCGGCGTTGACCCAGGTCAGCCGGCCATCGGCATTGCGCATCCAGGCCGGGTGCGGCAGCCCCGCGAGCAGATGGGCGAGAGCCGCGTGATCGGCCGTGACGCGCTCCAGCTCGCCACGCAGCGTCATGACCTGCGCCCGCTCACCCGTGACCTCGCGGAAGCGGATCACCGCACGGCCGGCGACGGGCCGGCCCTCGAGATCGATGAAGGGGCCACCCTTGCTGCGCAGCGTGAAGCTGAAAGCCTCGCCGCGCTCCTTCAGCGCGTCAGTCGCGAGTTCCAGCCGCTTGGCGTCGGCAGGCGCGGCCCAGCTGCCATAAGCGAGGGCGAGCGCTGCCCCGGGCGCGCCGAGAAAGCCGCTATCGCCCTCGAAGACGGGCTGCGCGTCGCGGCCATTCCAGCTCACCACGACCTGGGGATCGGCCGCGAGCAGGATCGAGAGGCGTTCCTGATGGCTGCGGGCAGCCTCGAGGTCGGCCGCCAGCTTGGCCTCGCGCTTCTGCCAGCGGGTCCGTTCGCGCACATAGACGAGCGAGGTGGTCGTGGCGAAGACCGTAAGCCCGGCGAGAATGAGGGACAGCGCGCCCGTGTTCATGATGTCGACCCGTATCGGCGCCAGCCACTGATCCTGCGCCAGAACGGGCGTGGCCGAAGCAGTCAGGGCAGGCAGCCATGCGTGCGGATTCCAGCCGCTTCCCCGCCCCTGTCGCCTCGACCGTCTCATCCTGCGCCCATCATCTCTCGGCAGGTATCCCCGCCCTGTCCACGAGGCTCGTCGGAATCGGCCTGGAGAGCCGGCGAGAATCGCCGTCTCCTGGGGGCCGATGCACGCTCGCCACCACGCCAATCACATCAGAGCTTTCGACCCGGTCGCACCATGGCGGAAGCCCGAATCAGTCCTACTCTAATCATCGCTGGAGTCCGTCAGGAAGTGCTTAATCGCCGGTAAACGGAGAGATTTTGAGGCGGCACTCGGCCGTCATCGAAAAATATCAAGAGGTAGATTCATTGGGTCGCCGACATACAATTAGTAGCGTCCCGCCAAGTGAATCAGCAAAAGCACAGCCATAAAAAAAGGCCCGGCGAGAGCCGGGCCTTGGCAACATCGCGCCTTGGCGCGTGTCAGTAGCGGTAGTGCTCGGGCTTGAACGGGCCGGACTGCGGCACGCCGATGTATTTCGCCTGGGCGTCGTTGAGCTTGGTCAGCTTGGCGCCGACCTTGTCGAGGTGGAGCGCCGCGACCTTCTCGTCGAGGTGCTTCGGCAGGGTGTAGACGTTGTTCTCGTACTTGGCGTGGTGGTTCCACAGCTCGATCTGCGCGAGCGTCTGGTTCGAGAACGAGCAGGACATCACGAAGGACGGATGGCCCGTGGCGTTGCCGAGGTTCACGAGGCGACCTTCCGAGAGCAGGATGATGCGCTTGCCGTCCGGGAACTCGATCTCGTCGACCTGCGGCTTGACGTTGTCCCACTTGAAGTTCTTCAGGCCGGCGACCTGAATCTCCGAGTCGAAGTGGCCGATGTTGCAGACGATGGCGCGGTGCTTCATCGCGCGCATGTGGTCGACGGTGATGACGTCGAGGTTGCCGGTGGCGGTGCAGAAGATGTCGCCGCGCGGGGCAGCGTCTTCCATCGTCACGACCTCATAGCCTTCCATCGCGGCCTGCAGGGCGCAGATCGGATCGACCTCGGTGACGAGGACGCGGCAGCCGGCCTGGCGCAGCGAGGCGGCCGAGCCCTTGCCGACGTCGCCATAGCCGGCGACGACCGCGACCTTGCCCGACATCATGACGTCGGTGCCGCGGCGGATGGCGTCGACCAGCGACTCGCGGCAGCCATAGAGGTTGTCGAACTTAGACTTGGTGACGCTGTCGTTGACGTTGATCGCCGGGAACGGCAGTCGGCTGGCCTTGGCGAGCTCGTAGAGGCGGTGCACGCCGGTGGTGGTCTCCTCGGAGACGCCCTTGATCGCGGCGCGGGTCTTGGTGAACCAGCCCGGATTGGCCTTGAGCTGGCGCTTGATCAGCGCGAAGAAGATCGTCTCTTCCTCATTGCCCGGCTTGTCGAGGAAGGCGGCGTTGCCGGCTTCGGCCTCGGCGCCGAGGATGATCAGCATGGTCAGATCGCCGCCGTCGTCGAGGATCATGTTCGGCGTGCCGCCGTCACCCCAGGTCGCGGTCTTCAGCACGTACTCCCAGTACTCCTCCAGCGTCTCGCCCTTGATGGCGAAGACGGGGGTTCCGGTCGCGGCGATCGCGGCGGCGGCGTGGTCCTGGGTCGAGAAGATGTTGCAGGAGGACCAGCGGACGTCGGCGCCGAGTTCCTTCAGCGTCTCGATCAGCACGGCGGTCTGGATGGTCATGTGCAGGCAGCCGGCGATCCGGGCGCCCTTGAGCGGGGCCTTGCCCTTGTTCTCGGCACGGACGGCCATCAGGCCCGGCATCTCGTCCTGGGCCATGTTGATTTCCTTGCGGCCATAATCCGCAAGCGCGATGTCCTTGACGACGTAATCCGACACGGGGGAGCTCCAATCCTGCCACCTGAAACGTGGGCGGTTCTCTAGCAGCGACCGGAGCGGAAGGCAATCAAAGATATAAAGATGTCTTTATATCAATCTTCGCGAAGGTTCAGGCCGCGCTGAGATGCGACAGGTCGGCGTCCTTCGCCAGATGCTCGGACGCATCGAGAATCTCGACACCAACGATGCGCCCCGCATCGTCGAAGTCGAAAACGATGCCCGGCCGCACTTCCTCGCTTTCAACGATCTTGCTTTCGGCAAACCGCACATAAAGCGCATCGACCTGCGCGTCATAGGTCGTTCTCATCTGCCGCGACCTCGATCGAGAAACATCGTGATGATGCGAAAATGGGTATCGGTTCGCCGGTATACCACACGCAACACGCGCCCGTCGCGCTCTGGCAAGGTCCGGAATGCTCTGGTGACTTCGGGATTGCGGAGATCGGGCTCGACCTGATCCGGTTCAAGCACGGTGAGCTCCACCCACGCGCGTTCGATGGAGCGTTCCGCCATCATGGCCAGGGCATGGTTGGTGAACTCGAAAGCTGCGCCCGTCGCAGCTCGCGTCATTCGCCTTCGCCGAACCTGTCGGCGATCAAGGCCGCAAGCGCGTCGAGGGCCGGCTTCGCCTCCGTGCCCTTGGCGACGATGGTGATCGTCGAGCCGATGCCGGCACCGAGCGTCAGGACGCCCATGATCGAGGTTGCGCCTACGGTCTCGCCGCAGCGGCTCACCGTGATGTCGGCATCGAAGCGGGCGGCGCATTGCACGAATTTCGCCGTGGCGCGGGCGTGCAGACCCTTCTTGTTGACGATCTCGAATTCGCCGTAGAGGGCCCCGGCGGGAATCTCGACTTCGGGGCAGTCACAATCCTCGTCCAAGCCGCCCTCCCCGATCGCGCCCGCTTACTTGCCGGCCAGCACGCGGCTGGCGACCGTGATGTATTTCCGGCCCGCATCCTGCGCACTGGTCACCGCCTCGTCGAGGGTCTTCTCCTCGCGCACGCTGGCCAGCTTGATCAGCATCGGCAGGTTGACGCCGGCGACCACATCGACGCGGCCGGGCTCCATCACCGAAATCGCCAGATTGGAGGGCGTGCCGCCGAACATGTCGGTCAGGATGACGACGCCGCTGCCGTTCTCGACCTGCTCGACGGCGGCGATGATGTCGCGGCGGCGGCTCTCCATGTCGTCATCGGGAGCGATGGCAATGGTCGCCAGCTGCGCCTGAGGGCCGACGACGTGTTCGAGCGCGGCGCGGAATTCCGTCGCCAGATGCCCATGAGTCACAAGGACCAGTCCGATCATTCAATCCAGCACCGGAGAGCGCCCATCGGCGCCCGGACAAGGTCGCGGTTTATGCGGCAGGTGCGAGATAATCGCAAGGTGCCAGCCGTTAAACTTGTCAAAATCGCGGCTACGGGCCGGGCTCTGTGAATAAGTCGAGAGCCGCGAGCACAAGCCGCTCGTCACCTGTGCGTCCAAAGACCCGCAGCCGCGGCAGGTCGATGCCGACGAGATTGTCGACCAGTTCTTCCGGCTCCGGCATGCGCGCGGGCTCCTCGCCGATCAGGTCGACGAGCAACCTGACCACAGCCGCTCCGGTGAAAGGCTCCGGCGTCAGGCCGAGGCCGCGGCGTTCGACGATACCCTCGAGCGGTGCGACCGGGCGGGCAAGCAATCGGCCACCGCCCGCAGCAAGCGCCACGCGGTCGTCGGCGACCAGCCGCGCGAAGCGGCCGGATTGGCTGGCGAGGCCGACAAGGGCAAGAGCCACGGAGGACTTGCCGCTGCCGGAAGCGCCACGGAGCAGCACGCCAGCCTCCCCTATCGCGACCACGGTCGCGTGGATCCGGCTGCCGGACGTCGATCCCGAACTCACGGATGTCTCAGGCGGCATGCGTATAGGCCGCTGGCAGGCAGACGATGAAGCGGGCGCCGATCCGGGGTGCCTCGCCATCCGGCCCAACCGGCCCGAGCCGGTTTTCCGCCCGGATGGAGCCGCGATGGGCCTCGATGATCTGGCGCGAAATCGAGAGGCCGAGGCCGGAATTCTGGCCGAAGCCCTCATTCGGGCGGTCGGTGTAGAAGCGCTCGAAGATGCGCTCCAGGGCATGCGGCTCGATGCCCGGTCCCTCATCCTCGATCGTGACGAGCACGTCGTTGGCGACGCGGGAGAGCACGACGCGCACGGGCTTGTCCGGCGGCGAGAACGAGCGGGCGTTGTCGATGAGATTGACCATGACCTGGCCGAGCCGCGAATCATGGCCGAGCACGACAAAGGAATCGCCGCCCGGGCGCTGGCTGCGCCGATCGCTGGTCAGCTCGATCCTGGCCTGCGCTTCGCGGCGGGTCTCGTTCTGGATCGTCACCACCGCTTCCAGGACCTGCGCGACATCGACCGGCGCGGAATCGTTGCGGGCGAGCTCGGCATCGAGGCGCGAAGCGTCAGAGATGTCGGAGATCAGCCGGTCGAGCCGGCGCACATCATGCTGGATCACCGAGAGCAGGCGCGAACGCGAGTCCTCCGTCTTGGCACGCGGCAGGGTCTCGACGGCGCTGCGCAGGGACGTCAACGGGTTCTTCAGCTCATGCGCGACATCGGCGGCGAAGCTCTCGATGGCCTCGATGCGGCTGTAGAGCGCCTTGGTCATGTCGCGCAGCGTGCCGGAGAGATGGCCGATCTCGTCGTGACGGCTGCTGAAATCAGGGATCTGCTCGCGCGACTTGACGCCGCGGCGCACGCGCTGGGCCGCGTCGGCCAGCTTGCGGATCGGCTCCGCGATGGTTCCGGCGAGCAAGACCGAGAGCACGATCATCACGCCCGCCGCCACCGCGAAGACCTGGAAGATCGCGAAGCGCTCGGAGGCGATGACCGCGTCGATGTCGCCGCCCTGCGTCGAGAGCAGCAGCGCGCCCTTGATCGTCCGGAAGCGCTGCACCGGCACGGCGACCGACACGATGGTCTGGCCACGCGTGTTGACGCGCACGACGCTCGCCGGGGCGCCGTTCAGGGCGCGGGCGACCTCGGGATAGGACTTGCCGTTGGCGTTCTCGAAATCGTCATAGGTCGGGACATCGGCCTTGCCGAGCCGATTGCGCAGCATGTTCCAGGTGCGCTCCAGCAGCGGCGGCTCGTCGGGCTCGCCGACGCGCGGCAGGTCGAGGCGCAGCACATCGCCACGCGAATAGAGGCTGCGCGAGTCGATGGTGAGCAGCCCGTCTTTGTCGTAGACCCGCGCGCGGGTCTTGGTCGGCGTCACCAGCCGGCGGAGCAGCGGCGCGACCTTCTCGGGGTTGATCGAGAAATCGAGCGGATCCTCGGCGATGCCGGCGCTCTCGCCGGCCTGGAGCTGCAGCAGCTTGTCGGGATCGATGGCGATCGAGTCGATCTCGACGGTAGCGGAGGAGGCGATCGCGCCGGCGATGATCTCGCCCTGGGTCAGCAGGCTCTGCACCCGCGCCTCGATCAGGCCCTCACGGAACTGGTTGAGATAGAGGAAGCCGAGCAGTAGCGCGACGAGGCCGCCGAGATTGAGGACGAGGATGCGCCGGGTCAGGCTCGAGGCGGCCCGCGCCGAGACCGCGCGCGCCATGCGCCGCCACGCCAGGCCGAAGCGGCGGCGCATCGCCCCGCGCCAGCCGGCGGCGGGCGATGACGCACGAGCCTCGTTGTCGACGGTTGCCATGGCTGCGGCTTGCTTCCCGCTCGAGAGCTGTCACGCACCTGGTGCGGTGCGAATCCCCAGCCTTCCTTGCCTCAGACTTCCTTGAAGCGATAGCCCACGCCGTAGAGCGTCTCGATCATGTCGAAATCGACATCGACCTGATTGAACTTCTTGCGCAGGCGCTTGATGTGGCTGTCGATGGTGCGGTCGTCGACATAGACCTCGTCGTCATAAGCCGCATCCATCAGGGCGTTGCGGCTCTTCACCACGCCGGGGCGCTGCGCCAGCGACTGCAGGATCAGGAACTCGGTGACGGTGAGCGTGACCGGCTCGCCCTTCCAGGTGCAGGTATGGCGCTCGGGGTCCATACGCAGCAGGCCGCGCTCCAGCGCCTTGGCGTCCTCGGCCCGTGGGGTCGCGGTCGCGTCCTTGGCACCGGCGCGGCGCAGGATGGCCTTGACGCGCTCGACCAGCAGGCGCTGCGAGAACGGCTTCCGGATAAAGTCGTCGGCGCCCATCTTCAGGCCGAATAACTCGTCGATCTCCTCGTCCTTCGACGTCAGGAAGATCACGGGCAGGTCTGACTTCTGGCGCAGGCGGCGCAGCAGCTCCATGCCGTCCATGCGCGGCATCTTGATGTCGAAAATCGCGAGGTCGGGCGGGTTCTGCTTCAGCCCGTCGAGAGCGGAGGCGCCGTCCGTATAGGTCATGATGCGATAGCCCTCCGCTTCGAGGGCGATGGAAACCGACGTCAGGATGTTGCGGTCGTCGTCGACCAGCGCAATCGTTGGCATAAGTCAAAGGCCTCTTCGGCTCGTTGCAATAAATCTGCTCACTCTCGTGCGAGAGAGGCCAAAGCGTGGCGGCAATCTAGCCCGAGCGTGGCGATTTGCCTATGTCCCCGTATCACAAGCCGAAAACCGAAGAGAGGTTCCATGGCCAAAGACGTGATCCAGCCGATGGACGATGCCGTTCGCGGCGAGGCCAAGGGGCTCTTGCGCGGTGCGCGCTCGGCCGCGCTGGCCACGATCGGGCCGGACGGCTACCCCTCGGCGAGCCTGGTCGGGCTCGCCACCGACATCGACGGCGCGCCCGTCATCCTGATCTCAGGCCTCGCCGCCCATACCCGCAACCTCGCCGCCGATCCCCGCGCCTCGCTGCTGATCTCGCCCGGCGGCAAGGGCGACCCGCTCGCCCATGCCCGCCTCACCCTGAAGGTCAGCGCCCGCAAGATCGACCGCGAGGCACCGGAGGGCGTCCGCATTCGCCGCCGCTATCTGGCGCGCCAGCCGAAATCCGCGCTTTACGCCGATTTCCCCGATTTCAGCTTCTTTGCCCTGGCGATCGAGGGCGTCAGTCTCAATGGCGGCTTCGCCCGGGCCTATGCGCCCTCCCCCGCCGATCTCATGAGCGATCCGGCCCATGCGGCCGCCCTCGCCGATGTCGAGGAAGGCGCGGTCGAGCACATGAACGAGGATCACAAGGATGCGATAGGGCTCTATGCGACGCGGCTTCTCGGCGCGAAGGCGGGCAACTGGCGCGCCATCGGCCTCGACCCGGACGGACTCGACATGGCGCTGGGCAGCGCCGCGCTGCGCCTGCCCTTCCCTGCCTCCGTCGACGGCCCTGGGGCCCTGCGCCGGATTCTCGGAGAACTCGCAGGCAAGGCGCGGGCGCAGGCCGCCTGACGGTGCCGTGGGCCAAGGCGGGTCGCCGACCGTATCATGCCCGCCCGGCACGATCCGGGGATTTACCACAGTCGACTTTCAATCGATTTAGCAAAACATCCGAAGAGGCCGGGCTTTTCCAATGACTTGAGCCTGAGGCATCATGGCTCTAAAGACCGGGCAAGGCCTCATGGCCTCCGCCTCGACGCCCGGGCCTTCCGCCGGCCCGGCGTATTCGTTTCGACAATGGGCCGCCCACAGCAACGGCCGGCCTTGGAGGAATTCAGTGGACACGATCGGTCAGTTCAATGCCGCCCATGGTGCCGAGGGCTTCGGCTTCCGCAAGCTCAAGGCCGTGCACTGGAATCTCGAAGCGCCACAGCTCTACGAGGAGTCGCTGAGCCGGAGCGAATCCCGGCTCGCACGCGGCGGGGCGCTCTGCGCCGACACCGGCACGCATACCGGCCGCTCGCCCAAGGACAAGTTCACGGTGCGCGACGCGCTGACCGAGAACACCGTCTGGTGGGACAACAACAATGCGCTGAGCCCCGAGCATTTCGAGACCCTGCTCGCCGACTTCCTGGCCCATGCCGAGGGCAAGGAGCTGTTCGCGCAGGATCTCTATGGCGGCGCCGACCCGGTTCACCGCGTCAAGGCGCGGGTCTATACCGAGATGGCCTGGCACTCGCTCTTCATCCGCAACCTGCTGATCCGCCCGGCGCGCGACGAGATCGCCGCCTACGTTCCGGAGATGACGATCGTCGATCTGCCGAGCTTCCGGGCCGATCCGAAGCGCCATGGCTGCCGCAGCGAGACCGTGATCGCCATCGACTTCACCCGCAAGATCGTGCTGATCGGCGGCTCCGCCTATGCCGGCGAGATGAAGAAATCGGTCTTCACCTATCTGAACTACGTGCTGCCGACCAAGGGCGTGGTGCCGATGCACTGCTCGGCCAATGTCGGCCCCAAGGACGATTCCGCGATCTTCTTCGGCCTCTCCGGCACCGGCAAGACGACGCTCTCCGCCGATCCCGACCGCACCCTGATCGGCGACGACGAGCATGGCTGGTCGAAGGAAGGCATCTTCAACTTCGAGGGCGGCTGCTACGCCAAGACGATCCGCCTCTCGGCCGAGGCCGAGCCGCAGATTCACGCCGCCTCGCTGCGCTTCGGCACGGTGCTGGAGAACGTCGTGCTCGATAAGGTGACGCGCGAGGTCGATTTCGACGACCAGTCGAAGACCGAGAACACCCGCTCGGCCTATCCGCTCGACTTCATCCCCAACGCCTCTCGCACCGGCCGCGCCGGCATCCCGAAGAACATCGTGATGCTCACGGCCGACGCCTTCGGCGTGATGCCGCCGATCGCCAAGCTGACCCCGGCCGAGGCGATGTATCACTTCCTCTCCGGCTACACCGCCAAGGTTGCCGGCACCGAGCGCGGCCTCACCGGCGTCGAGCCCGAGTTCTCCACCTGCTTCGGCTCGCCCTTCCTGCCGCGGCACCCTTCCGAATACGCCAATCTGCTGCGCGACTTCATCGACAAGCACCATGTCGATTGCTGGCTGGTGAATACCGGCTGGACCGGCGGCCAATACGGCACCGGCCGGCGCATGCCGATCCGCGTGACGCGCCGCCTGCTCTCGGCTGCGCTCGACGGCTCGCTCAACCGCGCCGATTTCCGCCGCGATCCGTATTTCGGCTTCGCGGTGCCGAGCTCGGTGCCCGGCGTCGAGCCGCACATCCTCTACCCGGTGAAGACCTGGGCCGACAAAGCCGCCTTCGCTGAGACCGCTAAAAACCTCGTCGGCATGTTCGCCAAGAACTTCGCCAAGTTCGAGGACCATGTCGACGATGCGGTGAAGGCGGCGGCACCGACGAATTACCTCGCGGCCTGACGCCAAGGCGTCCGACCTGTGCTACGAGAGGCGGCCATGGGCCGCCTCTTTTTGATTGTGCTGAAGCTCCTCCTGACCCTCGCCATCCTCGCCGCCGCGCTTTGGGGCGCGGGCTTCCTGCTGTTCCGCCTTTCGGGCGCGATGGCGATCGTCGCGGCGATCGGCTTCGGCATCGCGGCACTGGCCGGCCTCATCGGCGTCTGGACGAGCGACGCGCGCCTGCCGCTCGGCTTCGTCATGGTCTTCGTCGGCCTGCTCTCCTGGTGGAACAGCTTCCAGCCCTCGCATGACCGCGACTGGATTCCCGAACTCGCGCGTTTACCGACAATCGCGCGCGAGGGCGATGCGCTGACCGTCTCGAACCTGCGCCATTTCCGCTGGCGCACGGAGGAGGACTACGACCAGCGCTGGGAGACGCGCCGCTACAACTTCGCAGCGATCACCGGCGCCGACGTCTTCCTGACCTATTGGTCGGGCGAGGCGATCGCGCATCTCCTGGTCAGCTTCACCTTCTCGGATTCGGTGCCGCTGACCTTCTCGATCGAGGTGCGCCGCGAGAAGGGCGAGGACTGGTCCGCTCTCGCCGGCTTCTTCCGCAGCTACGAGATGGCCTATGTGGCTGCAGACGAGCGCGACATCGTCGGGCTGCGCACCCATGCCCGGCGCGAGGATGCCCGCCTCTTCCGCCTCAGCGCCTCTGCTACACAGGCACGCGACCTGCTGCTCGCCTATATCGCGGATATCAACGACCTCGCGGCCAAGCCGCGCTGGTACAATACGCTGACGACCAACTGCACGACCGTGGTCTACCACCTCGTCGGCAGCGTCGCGCCGGGCTGGAAATTCTCGCTGCCGCTCGATCCGCGTGTCCTGCTCTCCGGATATCTGCCGGGCTATCTCCAGCAGATCGGCGCGATCCGGCAGGACATCCCGCTCGACGAACTCGTGCGCCTTGCCCGCATCGGCGACCACGCCCGCACGCTCTCGCTCGACGACCCGCTATTCTCCGCGAAGATCAGGGAAGGCGTTCCGGCCGGGCGGCCATAACGTCGCTGTCTTCCCGTGCGCGCTGCGACGCGCAGTGCCGCTGCGCAGACACGGGACCGCGCGCAGAAAGAGGCGCCCCTTCCGTAGGACGGTCCCGCATCTGCGCAGCAGAACTGCATGCTGCGGCGCGTGCGGTATGACGCCCCTCGCCTAGTAGAAGAACAGCAGCGTCAGCACCACGAACAGCGGGATCAGGATCGCGCCCGACCAGAGCATGTAGCCGAAGAAGCTGGGCATCGCGACCTTGCGGTCCTTGGCGATGGCGTAGACCATGAAGTTCGGCGCATTGCCGATATAGCTGTTCGCGCCCATGAAGACGGCACCGGCCGAGATCGCCGCCAAGGTCAGAGCGCCGCTGGTCATCAGCTCCCTGGCATCGCCGCCCGCCAGTTCGAAGAAGACGAGATAGGTAGGCGCGTTGTCGAGAAACGAGGAGAGCGCACCGGTCAGCCAGAAATAGGCGGTGGTATTGGCGCTGCCGTCGGCGTTGGTGACGAGGCCGACCAGTGGCGCGAAGGCGCCCTCGCGGCCCGCCTGCAGCATCGCCAGCACCGGGATGATGCAGACGAAGATGCCGGCGAAGAGCTTGGCGACCTCCTTGATCGGCCCCCAGCTGAACTCGTTGCCGGCGCGGACCGGCTTCGGCGTCAGCCGGAGCGAGAGGCCTGCGAGAACGAGCAGGATCACATCGCGGAGCAGGTTCTGCCCCTCGACCGGCACGCCATGCGCGGTGAAGGCGACGCCCGGCTTCCAGTTGGCCGATATCAGGATCGCGGCGATGACGCCGCCCAGCAGCAGGATATTGACCTTGCCCCAGAGCTTGATGGCCCGGTCCGGCGTCGGGTCCTTGAGCTTCGGAGCACCTTCCTCCTTGCGAAAGAACCAGCTGTCGAGCGCGTAGAACAGCGCCAGCAGCACGAGGACCGCGAAGCCGGTCCCGGGGAACAGATGCGTCGTCGTCCAGAAGAAGTCGACGCCGCGCAGGAAGCCGAGGAAGAGCGGCGGGTCGCCGAGCGGCGTCAGCGAGCCGCCGATGTTCGAGACGAGGAAGATGAAGAAGACGACGACATGGACGTTGAAGCGCCGGGCGTCATTGGCGCGCAGCACCGGCCGGATCATGATGATCGAGGCGCCCGTCGTGCCGACGAAGCTCGCCAGCACGGCGCCGATCGCGAGCAGCACCGTGTTGGTCAGCGGCGTGCCGTGCAAATTGCCGGAGATCAGGATGCCGCCCGCGATCGTGAACAGCGCGAAGAGCAGGATGATAAAGGGAACGTAGTCGAGCAGCGCGGTATGGAGCAGCGCCCCGAGAGCAGGATCGAGCCCCCGCAGCAACACCAGCGGCACCAGCGTGAGCAGGGCCCAGAAGGCCGCGAACTTGCCGTAGTGCAGCTCCCAGAGATGCGGGAACAGCACGGGACCGAGCGCGATCGAGAGCAGCATGCCGGCGAAGGGCAGTGCCCAGCCGCCGCCCATCGTCGCCCCGCCGATATCGCCCGCCGCCCAGGCACTGGCAGGCGCCATCGCCGAGGCGGCGACCAGGATCGCGGCGACCCCTCGACCGACGACAGCCCCCATGGCGCAGCCTGCCTTACGGCTTGGGCGGCGCGCCGATCGACGGCGGCGCGTTGAAGTCGAAGCCACCCGGACCGCCGAGACCGGGGATCTGGATCGAGTCGAACTGCTTGTCGATCGCCTTCTGGTCGAGCTGAATGGCGGAGGCCTTATAGTGCATGACCATCTGCGGGAAGAGCACGACCAGCGCGACCATGATGCACTGGATCACCACGAAAGGCACGGCGCCCCAATAGATCTGGCCGGTGGTGACGGGCTCCATCATCTTGCCGGTAACCTTGTCCTTGTAGGGGTTCTTCGGCGCGACCGAGCGCAGGAAGAACAGGGCGAAGCCGAAGGGCGGGTGCATGAACGAGGTCTGCATGTTCACGCCGAGGATGACGCCGAACCAGATCAGGTCGATGCCGAGCTTCTCCGCCGCGGGGCCGAGCAGCGGCACGATGATGAAGGCGAGTTCGAAGAAGTCGAGGAAGAAGGCGAGCAGGAAGACCATCACGTTGACGACGATCAGGAAGCCCGTCGCGCCGCCGGGCAGCCCGACTAGCAGATGCTCGACCCAGACATGGCCGTTGACGCCGTAGAAGGTCAGCGAGAAGACGCGCGCGCCGACCAGGATGAAGAGCACGAAGGACGAGAGCTTGGCCGTCGATTCGACCGCCTGCCGGAGCAGGTCGAAGGTCATCCGCTTCTTGCCCCAGGCGAGCAGGATCGCGCCCGCCGCGCCCATGGCGCCGCCTTCAGTCGGCGTGGCGACGCCGATGAAGATCGTGCCGAGCACGAGGAAGATCAGCGCCAGCGGCGGCACCATCACGAACACCACCTGCTCGGCCATGCGCGAGAGCAGCTTGAGGCCGAGAAGCTTGTTGAGCAGCGCGATAACGAAGGACACGCCGACCGCGATCGACATCGTCAGCACAACGAAGTCCGAGCCCGCCGTCACCTTGGTGAACAGCTTCATATAGGCGTAGGCGATGGCGAAGGAGAGGATGGTGATGACGAGCAGCGAGAGCCGGCGCGTCTGGCCATCGGCGTCACGCAGCGTCTGCGCCTCGGGCGGCAGGCCCGGCGCGCGCGAAGGCGCGATCATGGTGATGATGAAGACATAGCCGGCATAGAGACCGGCCAGCACGAGGCCGGGGATGAAGGCGCCCTCATACATGTCGCCGACGGAGCGGCCGAGCTGGTCGGCCAACACGATCAGGACGAGCGAGGGCGGAATGATCTGGGCGAGTGTGCCCGAGGCCGCGATGACGCCGGAGGCAAGGCGCCGGTCGTAGCCGTAGCGCAGCATGATCGGCAGCGAGATCAGGCCCATCGAGATCACGGACGCCGCGACGACGCCGGTGGTGGCCGCCAGCAGCGCGCCGACGAAGATCACCGCATAGGCGAGGCCACCGCGCACGGGCCCGAAGAGCTGGCCGATGGTGTCGAGCAGGTCTTCCGCCATGCCGGAGCGCTCGAGGATCAGGCCCATGAAGGTGAAGAACGGGATCGCCAGCAGCACGTCGTTGTTCATCGTGCCGTAGATGCGTTCCGGCAGCGCCTGCAGGAAGTTCTCCTGGAACAGGCCGAGCTCGATGCCGACCAGCGCGAAGAGCAGGCCGTTGGCGGCCAGCGCGAAGGCGACGGGATAGCCGAGCAGCAGGAAGACCACGAGGGCGGCGAACATCACCGGCGCCATGTTGACGCGCAGGAAGTCGCCGATGCCGCCGCCCGCCGCATAGGCGTCGCCGGTGTGGAGGCTGAAGAAGGCGAGGATCGTGAGCGCGAGCAGCAGGCCGGCGGCGCGCGAGAGGCGATGAGCGAGCATGGGACGGTTCCGGACTTCTTGCGGGCCTCTCACGAAGCGAGGCCCTGTTCCTTGGCTTGTTCGAGCAGACGCTGGGCTTCCGCCTCGGCCGCCGCAGCGTGGCCCAGGGCGACCTCGGCATCCTCAAGATCGCCGCGGATGATCGCGACCTGCTTGATGATCTCGGAGATGCCCTGGAAGGTCAGCATCACGAAGCCGACGAGGACGAGCCCCTTGGCCGGCCATTGCGGCAGGCCGCCGGCCGAGAGCGACTGCTCGTTGATTGCGTAGGAACGCAGGAAGAACGGCCAGGAATGGTAGACGATCAGCAGGCAGAACGGCATCAGGAAGAAGATGTGGCCGAGCAGCTCGATCCACTGGCGGACGCGCTGCGGCAGCATGCTGTTCACGATGTCGATGCGGATGTGCTCCTTCACCTGCAGCGTCCAGGAGGCACACATCAGGAAGACCGCGCCGAACAGCATCCATTGCAGTTCGAGCCAGGCGTTCGACGAGACGTTAAAGACCTTGCGGATGATCGCGTTGACCGTCGCGACGATCACTGCCGCAAGGATCAGCCAGGCGACTTTTCTGCCGATGAAGCCATTGACCGCGTCGATGACCCGGCTGACTGCAAGGAGGCCCTTCACATTCCCGCTCCCGTCGAGAGGCGCTACGCGCCGGATACATCGTTCCGGGCAGTGATTATGCGCTGTTTACGGGCAGGATCGGTATAGGAGCGGTGCGTGCCACGCAAGACTATGCGGCTCTTATCCCTTGGACGAAAGGCGGACCCGCGCGGCTGCCCATTTTCGCGCCACAGAATGCGGCGCATTCGTCGTCCGGGCCAACGGCCGCTAGAAAATTCGTTATGTCTGCATTCATATTCAGAGAACAATATTCCCTTCGATCGTTTCCACCCGGCTGATTCGAGGCCGAGATGTGCCGTTTCCTCGCCTATTCAGGCGCCCCCGTCTTTCTCGAGGACTTCGTCGCCTCGCCTTGCCATTCGCTGATCCACCAGTCGCTCCACGCCGAGGAAGCCAAGACCGGAACGAATGGCGACGGCTTCGGCGTCGGCTGGTATGGCGAGCGGCCCGAGCCCGGGCAGTACCGCGAGGTCAGGCCGGCCTGGTCGGACGAGAACCTGCTTTCGATCGCCCGGCAGGTGCGCTCGCACCTGTTCTTCGCCCATGTCAGGGCTGCCACGGGCACCGCGACGACGCGCGCGAACTGCCACCCCTTCGTCCATGACCGCTACCTCTTCATGCATAACGGCCAGATCGGCGGCTACGGCCTGATCCGCAGGCGGCTCGAGGCCCTGATCCCGGATTCCCTCTACAGCGTCCGCGCCGGCACGACCGATTCCGAAGCGCTTTTCCTGCTTGTCCTGGCCCATATCGCCGGCGGCATGGCACCGGGCGAGGCGCTCGCCGCCGCGCTCTCCGACGTGCTCGCCCTGATGGAACAAGCCGGAACGCGCGAGCCGCTGCGCTGCGCGGCTGCACTGGCGGATGGCGAGATGATCCATGCCGTGCGCTGGTCCTCCGACAGCAAGCCGCCGAGCCTCTATGTCTGCGCACGGCCCGATAGCGTCGTCGTCGCCTCGGAGCCGGTCGATGCCGCCCGCGAATGCTGGCAGGCCCTGCCCTGCAACACGCTGGTCACGGTGCAGGGCCGCGACGTCGCGCTCTCGCCGTTCCTCGTCGGCTTGCGGCAAGCGGCCTGAAACCACCCGGCAGAACAGCCATGCGCTGGGCGGCCTGACGGCTGCGCTGTTGCCTTCCTACGTCGAACGCCTAGCCTTGCCGTTCAGGCGAGGCCGCTTCCACGGAAAGGCGACGGACAATGAAGAAGGGTTCCGATCTTCTGGTCGAGGCGCTCGAGAACGAGGGCGTCGATCGCGTCTTCGGCGTTCCCGGCGAGGAGAATCTCGACGTCGTCGAATCGCTGCGCAAATCGAAGATCGAGCTGGTGCTGACGCGGCACGAGCAGGCTGCCGCCTTCATGGCCGCCACGCATGGCCGGCTGACCGGCAAGCCCGGCGTCTGCATCGCGACGCTCGGCCCCGGCGCCCTCAACTTCTCGACCGGGGCGGCCTATGCCCATCTCGGCGCGATGCCGATGATCCTGATCACCGGGCAGAAGGCGATCATGACCGCCAAGCAGGCGCGCTTCCAGATCGTCGACGTCGTCGCTTCGATGCGCCCGCTGACCAAGATGACGCGCCAGATCGTCAGCCCTGCCAGCATTCCCTCGGTGGTACGTGACGCCTTCCGCGTCGCGATGGAGGAGCGGCCGGGGCCGGTCCATCTCGAACTGCCCGAGGACGTGGCCGCCGAGGAGATCGAGGACATCCCGCTGATCCCGGTGCACCCGCTCGACCAACCGGTCGCTTCTGCGGTGCCGCTCGACCGCGCGGCCGAGATGATCCTCGCCGCCAAGCGGCCGCTGGTGATGATCGGCGCCGCCGGCAACCGGCCGCGCCTCGTCGAGCCCCTCTCCGCCTTCGTGCGCCGGACCGGCCTGCCCTTCTTCAACACCCAGATGGGCAAGGGCGCCGTCACCGGCGGCTCGAACCTCTATATCGGCACCGCCGCGCTCTCCGAGGGCGACTATGTCCACGAGGCGGTGGCGCTGGCCGACCTTATCATCGCCGTTGGCCACGACACGATCGAGAAGCCGCCCTTCCTGATGCGCAATGCCGGAGGGCCGAAGGTGATCCATGTCGGCTACCAGTCGGCCAATGTCGAACAGGTCTATCATCCCGACGCCGAGGTCATCGGCGATATCGGCGCCACGGTGACCGCGCTGGCGGACAGACTCGAGGGCAAGCTGCCCGAGCAGAAGCAGATGCTGGAACTGCGACAGAAGATCCTGGCCAAGATCAACGCCCGCGCCGAGGAGGACCGCTTCCCCGTGACGCCGCAGCGGCTCGTCCATGACGTGCGCGCGGTGATGCCTGAGGACGGCGTCGTCTGCCTCGACAACGGCATGTACAAGATCTGGTTCGCGCGGAACTACCGCACCCATGTCGCCAACACGCTGCTGCTCGACAACGCGCTGGCGACGATGGGCGCCGGCCTGCCCTCGGCGATGATGGCGGCCATGCTGCATCCGCGCCGGCGCGTCATGGCCGTCTGCGGCGACGGCGGCTTCATGATGAACTCGCAGGAGATGGAGACAGCGGTGAGGCTCGGCCTCAACCTCATCGTGCTCGTGCTCAACGACGGTGCCTACGGCATGATCCGCTGGAAGCAGGCGGTCGACAAATTCCCCGATTACGGCATGACCTTCGGCAACCCCGATTTCGTGCGCTATGCCGAGGCGTATGGGGCCAAGGGCTCGCGCGTGACCTCTGCCGAGGCGCTGGTGCCGACGCTGGAAGCCGCGTTCAAAGGCGGCGGCGTCCATCTCGTCGACTGCCCCATCGACTATTCCGAAAACACGCGCGTCCTCGTCGAGGAACTGCGCAACAAGGTGCCGGACGTCGATCTGGCCTAAACGCCCTTCTCCAACTGGCAGCCCTCATCCTGAGAACCCGCGGCACGCGGCGTCTCGAAGGATGCTCCAGCCGGTTCCGGAGCTTCATGGAGCATCCTTCGAGACGCCATTCCGTCGGAATGGCTCCTCAGGATGAGGGCTCGCAGGAAGAAGCCAAGACGTCTTATTCTGGAGAAAGAACCATGCTTCAGGTTGTTCAAGCCTATGACCGCGCCCCGATCACCGAGATCGAGACCGACGACGAAGCCGCGCTCGAACGCAAGCTCAAGGCGGCGCAAGAGGTCTTCAAGGACCGCGACAATTGGCTGAAACCGCATCAGCGCATCGCGATCCTGCGCAAGCTGGCGGGTCTGCTTGAGGCCAAGCGCGACCATTTCGCCATGCAGATCGCGCGCGAGGGCGGCAAGCCGCTGCCCGACGCGATCGTCGAGGCGAACCGCGCCGTCGACGGCGTCAACAATGCCGCCGACGAATTGCGCAACTTCGCCGGGCGCGAGATTCCGATGGGGCTCTCCGCCGCCGCGGCTGACCGCTGGGCCTTCACCACCAAGGAGCCGATCGGCATCGTCGCGGCGATTTCGGCCTTCAACCACCCGCTCAACCTGATCGTCCACCAGGTCGCGCCGGCCATCGCGGTGGGCTGCCCGGTCATCATCAAGCCGGCCGGCACGACGCCGCTCTCCTGCATCGACTTCGTCAAGCTGGTGCATGAGGCCGGCCTGCCGGAAGCCTGGTGCCAGACCTTCGTCCCCACCGAGACGGCGCTGGCGGAGAAGCTCGCGACCGATCCGCGCATCGCCTTCCTCAGCTTCATCGGCTCGGCCAACGTCGGCTGGTACCTGCACTCCAAGCTCGCGCATGGCGCCCGCTCGGCGCTTGAGCATGGCGGCGTCGCGCCCGCGATCGTCGACAAGAGCGCCGATCTCGACGCGGTCATCGAGCCGATCGTGAAGGGCGGCTACTACCATGCCGGCCAGGTCTGCGTGTCGACGCAGCGCATCTATGTGCACGACGCCATCGTCAACGACTTCACCGAGCGGCTCGTCGCGCGCGTCAGGAAGCTGCGCACCGGCGACCCGACGCTGAAGGACACCGAAGTCGGCCCGCTGATCATCCCGAAGGAGGCCGACCGCGTGGCGTCCTGGATCGACGAGGCGGTGAAGGGTGGCGCCAGGCTCGCGACCGGCGGCAAGCGCCTGTCGGAGACGACATTGGAGCCGGCCGTGCTGATCGACCCGGCGGCGGAAGCCCGCATCTCCACCGAGGAGGTCTTCGGCCCGGTCGTCGCGATCTATCGCTACGGCAAGCTCGACGACGCCATCGCGCGAGCAAACTCGCTGCCCGTCGCTTTCCAGGCCAGCATCTTCGCGCAGGATATCGACGTCGCGCTGCGGGCCGCGAACCGGCTCGACGCCTCGGCCGTGATGGTCAATGACCCCACCACCTTCCGCACCGACTGGATGCCCTTCGCCGGGCGGCGCAGTTCGGGCTACGGCACGGGCGGCATCCCCTACACCATGCATGACATGACGCAGGAGAAGATGATCCTGCTGAAGCGGCGCTGAGGTGGGGCTCGGCTCATGCGTTTCGGCGTCATTCCGGACAAGTCGCGAAGCGGCGCCGATCCGGAATCCATCGGAGGGCTCCGACGCCCTATGATGGATTCCGGGCCAAGCCCGGAATGACGGCGGCTTTTTCAGAAGGCGGAGCACATGGAAAGCATGATTTGGTCGCGCTTCCTCAAGTATCAGGCGCAGCTTCTATAGATTACGATCGTTCCAAACTATAAGGATTTGGTTGACCCCTGCGTTGCGGCTGCCTAGGCACAAGACGTCTGCGCCGCGAATAGCCTGATCGCGACGCGCAACCGGGCCTGGCTCGCCGTGATCGTACCGTTTCTCATCATGCTCCGCGAAGGCATCGAGGCCGCGCTGATCGTCGGCATCGTCGCGAGCTATCTGGTCCGGACCGGACGGCGCGAATGGCTGCCGGCGCTCTGGCTGGGCGTCGGCCTCGCCTGCGCGGTGAGCCTCGCGGCGGGTGCCGCGCTCGACATCGTCGCGGGCGAACTGCCCCAGCGCGGGCAGGAGTTCTTCGAGGCGGTCGTCGGGTTCATTGCAGCGGCGATGCTGACCTCGATGGTTTTCTGGATGCGCAAGGCGGCGCGCTCGATCAAGGGCGAGTTGCAGGCCGGCGTCGACGCGGCGCTTTCTGGTGCACATCACGGGCTCGCGCTGGTCGGCCTCGCCTTCCTCGCCGTGGTGCGCGAGGGGCTGGAATCGGTCTTCTTCCTGCTCGCGATCTTCCAGCAGAACGGCGGCTGGGCGCCTGCGCTCGGCGCGGGGCTCGGCATCCTGCTCGCCGTCGTAGCCGGCTACGCCATCTACGCGCTCGGCGTGAAGCTCAACCTGCGCATCTTCTTCCGCTGGACCGGCATCCTGATCCTGTTCGTCGCAGCCGGGCTCGTGGCGAATGCCGTGCGCTCCCTGCACGAGGCCGGCATCTGGAATCAACTCCAGCAGCCCCTCTACGACCTCGGCAAGGTGCTGCCGGCCGACAGCGCTCTCGGCGCGGTTCTGTCGGGCTTCTTCGGCTACCAGGAGCGCGCTGCGCTCGGCGAAGTGATCGCCTATTTCGCCTTCCTGATCCCGATGCTCGTCCTGTTCCTCGCCGGCGGCCGACGGGAGCAGACGGCAGCCGCCGCGCCGCGCCGCGAAACCCGGCACTCGCCACGCTTGAGGCTGGCAGGCACCGTCACCTTGCTGCTGGTCGGCGGCGGCGTCACCGCCTTCGTCTATGCGGCGGCCACCGGCAGCCGGCGTGCGGCCGAAGCGGGAACCGCCGACATCGCGGTCGCGATCACCGACCGGACTTGCGAGCCGGCGACACTGACCATTCCCGCCGGCAAGGCGAGCTTCGTCGTGACCAATCGCGGCGAGCGCGTGCTGGAATGGGAGATTCTCGACGGCGTCATGGTGCTGGAGGAGCGCGAGAACATCGCGCCGGGCCAATCGCGGCGGCTGACGACGCAATTGCATCCAGGCGAATACGCCATCACCTGCGGTTTGCTGAGCGCGCCGCGCGGCCGATTGATCGTGCAGGCCTCGACGATCCAACCACGCCCGGCCCTGACGCTGATGGACATGGTCGGACCCGCCGCCGAATACCGCGCCTTCCTGAGCGAGCGCTCGGCCGCTCTCGGGGCGGCACTCGACGCTCTCGAGCAGGCTGAGAGTGCGGGCGATGCACAGGGCGCTGACAAGGCTCGCCGGGATGCCGTCGCGCTGCTGCCCGGCTTGCGGCCAGCGACAGCGGGCGACGCGGAACTCGAAACGCTCCACGGAAAGGTGCAGGACGCCCTCGCAGGCGATACGGCGACGGCTCCTGCGGAGATCGGGCAGGCCGCCGAGGCGTTTCGCGCCGCACTCGGCCAGCGAACGATCCTGCCGGACACGATGCTGGCCGGCGCGATCGCCCTCCTGTCGCCTCAGGATGCGGAAACGGTCACGCCCGAGGGCATCAGCGCGGCAAGGGACATCGCGCGGCTGCTTTTGCCGCTGACGGCGCGCATCGACCCCGATCTGGCGGCGCGGACGAAGGTCGAACTCGCCGCGCTTGCCGGCGATGCCAGGCCGCGCGGCGCGATCCTCTCCCTCTCCGAAAATCTCGCGGCCATGCGTCGGGCGCTCGCGCTGCCTGAAACGGAGCGCAAATCGTGACCCGGCCTGACAAAGGATTCACGCCCTCGCGGCGATCGCTGCTGACCGGCGGCGCGGCAGCGCTCGGCGGCGCCTCGCTGGCGCAGGCGGCGACCGAACCGGCACAGAACCCGGCGACGGCCCCCGAGAGCGACGCCACCGCCCAGCGCCAGCCCTTCCACGGCGTCCATCAATCCGGCATCGCCACGCCGCGCCCGGCGACCGGGCTCATCGCGGCCTTCGACGTCACCGCGACCTCGCTCGACGAGCTCGAACGGCTCCTGCGCCTCCTGACCGAGCGCATCGCCTTCCTGATGCAGGGCGGGCCGGCTCCAACAGCCGATCCGGGCTTCCCGCCGCCGGATAGCGGCATCCTCGGCCCCGTCATCGCGCCGGACAATCTCACCGTGACCGTGGCGCTCGGCGCCTCCCTCTTCGACGAGCGCTTCAGCCTCGGCCCGCTCAAGCCGAAGCATCTGCAGCGGATGAAGCGCTTCCGCAACGACGCGCTCGACGGCGCGCTCTGCCATGGCGACCTGCTGCTGCAGTTCTGCGCCAACACGGCCGATACCAACATCCATGCGCTCCGCGACATCCTGAAGAACGCGCCGGACCTCATCCTGCTGCGCTGGAAGCAGGAGGGCACCGTGCCGGTGCGCCAGTCCAAGCCCGGCGAGCCGGCGGAAAGCGCGCGCAACCTGCTCGGCTTCCGCGACGGCACCGCCAACCCCGACGCCACCGACCAGGCACTGATGGACCATCTCGTCTGGGTGCGGCCGGGCTCCGGCGAGCCGGAATGGGCCCATGACGGCAGCTACCAGGCGGTGCGGATCATCCGCAATTTCGTCGAGCGCTGGGACCGTACGCCGCTCGGCGAGCAGGAAGCGATCATGGGCCGCGAGAAGGCGAGCGGCGCGCCCTTCGGCGGCAGGCGCGAATACGACGAGCCCGCCTATGCCGACGATCCCGAAGGCAAGCGCACGAAGCTCGACGCCCATATCCGGCTCGCCAATCCGCGCCGGCCGGAGACGGAAGGCAGCCGGATGCTGCGGCGTCCGTTCAATTACTCCAACGGCGTCACCCGCGCCGGCCAGCTCGACATGGGGCTGCTCTTCATCTGCTTCCAGCAGGATCTGGAGCGCAGCTTCATCGCCGTGCAGAAGCGGCTCGATGGCGAGCCGCTGGAGGAATACATCAAGCCGGTCGGCGGCGGCTATTTCTTCGCCCTGCCCGGTGTGCCCGATGCCGCCAGCCATCTCGGCGCCGGGCTGATCGCGGCCGCGCGCGGCATCGCCCCGGCATCGGTTTCGACTTCCCCCCGCAAGACAGGAGACTAGGATGAGCTTGCGTTTCGCATGGCTGGCAGGCGCCGGCATGATCGCCACCGTCGTGGCGGCACCGGCCTTCGCTGCCTCGCCGCTCGACCTCGTGGCACCGGTCTCCGAGTACAAGATCTATGTCTCGAAGGGCGTCGACCAGCTCGTGAAGGACACCAAGACCTTCACCGATGCGGTCAAGGCCGGCGACCTCGCCAAGGCCAGGGCGCTCTACGCGCCGACGCGGGTCTCCTACGAGAAGATCGAGCCGATCGCCGAACTCTTCAGCGATCTCGACGGCAGCATCGACTCGCGCGCCGACGACCATGAGAAGAAGGAGGAGGACCCGGAGTTCACCGGCTTTCACCGCATCGAATACGGGCTCTTCGCCAGGAACAGCACGGAGGGCCTCGCCCCCTTCGCGGACAAGCTGCTGGCTGACGTCACCGAGCTGCAGGGCCGGATCAAGGGGCTGACGGTTCCGCCGGACAAGATGGTCGGCGGCGCGGCGGCGCTGATCGAGGAGGTCGCGGCGACCAAAATCTCCGGTGAGGAGGACGGCTACAGCCACACCGACCTCTGGGACTTCCAGGCCAATGTCGACGGCGCCAAGACCATCGTCGACCTGCTGCGCCCTCTCGTCGCCAAGGAAGACAAGGCGCTCGCGGCCAAGATCGACGCGAATTTCGCGACCGTCGACAAGACGCTGGCGAAATACAAGCTCGGGGATGGCGGCTTCGAGACCTATGACAAGCTGAGCGAGGCCGACCGCAAGGCGCTCGCGGCGATGATCACGACGCTGGCCGAAGACCTGTCTAAGCTGCGCGGCGTCCTCGGCCTCGGCTAGGGCATACGTCCTTCATCGGAAAGACTCCGTCATTCCGGACAAGCCGCAAGCGGCGCCGATCCAGAATCCATCACGGGACACCGCGCTCTACGATGGATTTCGGGTAAGCCTGGAATGACGGCGAGATCGTCAGGCAGGCGCGAGCCTCGACAGGCAGGCCCCGATGCGCCAATGACGGGGCATTCAGCGCGCAGCGCTCTTTCAAGACCATACTCACGGACCGCCAGCATGACCGCCACTTCCGCGAACGCTCCCGCTTCCCAGGGCCGCATCGCCCTGCTCGGCGCCCCGATCGAGGTCGGCGCCTCGCGCCGCGGCGCGCTGATGGGCCCGGCCGGCCTGCGCACGGCCGGCCTCGTGCCGGTGCTGGAAGAGCTCGGCTATGCGGTCGAGGACCATGGGGACATCCTGCCGCGCGACCTCAGAGCCGTCGACGGCCCGGCGCCCGAGAATGCCCGCTTCTACCACGAGATCGCCGCCTGGATGCGCGCGCTGAGCGCCCGCGCCTATGAACTCGCCCGCACCGGTGCCACCCCGATCTTCCTCGGCGGCGACCACAGCCTGTCGATGGGCTCGGTCAACGGCGTCGCGAGGCACTGGCAGGAGCAGGGCCGCAAGCTCTTCGTGCTCTGGCTCGACGCGCACGCGGATTTCAACATGCCTGCGATCTCACCCTCCGGGAACATGCACGGCATGTCCTCGGCCTTCCTCTGCGGCGAAGCCGGCCTCGACGACCTGCTCGGCGCCGAGCCGCGCGCCTCGATCACGCCGGAGCAGCTCAGCCTGTTCGGCATCCGCTCGATCGACCCGCTCGAGAAGGCGGCGGTGAAGGCCCGCGGTGTCGACATCGCCGACATGCGCGCCATCGACGAGCATGGCGTCGGCATCCTGATCCGCCAGGTGATCGAGAAGGTGCGGGCCGCCAACGGCGTGCTGCATGTCTCGTTCGACGTCGATTTCCTCGACCCGCCGCTGGCGCCGGGCGTCGGCACCACCGTGCCGGGCGGAGCGACCTATCGCGAGGCGCATCTCGTGATGGAGCTGCTGCACGATTCCGGGCTGGTGCGCTCGATGGATATCGTCGAGCTCAACCCCTTCCTCGACGATCGCGGACAGACGGCGCGGCTTGCCGTCGAGCTGGCGGGCAGCCTGTTCGGCCAGCAGATCACCGACCGCCAGACGCCGTCGAACGCGATCGGCGCCGCCTGAGCCCAAAAAAACACCGTGCGCCTCGGCGGGCGCACGGGGTTTCAGGGCATGCGGCGGTTGAGGCTCAGCGGCCGTCAGACCGCCAGCGCGAAGCCGTCCTTGCGGTGGTCGGAGGCGCCGAACATCACGCCGCGCGCATGGTCGACCCAGATCGCCTGGCAGCCGCCGAGCGGCTCCTCGGCCCAGACCACGTCATGGCCGCGCGCCTTCAGGTCGGCAGCGACATCGGCTGCGATCGTCGATTCCAGCGAGAGCTTGCCGTCGAAGGCGAAGCTGCGCGGCGCGTCCGAGGCCTGCTGCGGGTCGAGGCCGCGATCGAGGATGCCGGAGAGGAAATGGACATGGCCGGTCGCCTGATACTGGCCGCCCATCACGCCCATCGGCATCACCGCCTTGCCATCCTTGGCCAGCATGCCCGGAATGATGGTGTGGAAGGGGCGCTTGCGCGGCGCGATGGCGTTCGGATGCCCTTCGATCAGGCGGAAGCCGGAACCGCGGTTCTGCAGCATGACGCCGGCCTTCGCCGCATAGATGCCGCTGCCGAAGGCCGAGAACAGCGAGTTGATGAAGGACACCATGTTGCCGTCGCGGTCGACGACGCACAGATAGATCGTGTCCTTGTGCAGCGGCATGTCGAAGATTTCCGGCGCCGCCGCCTTCTCCATGCTGATCCGGCTGCGGATGCGGCCGACGAACTCATCCGAGAGGAAAGCCTGCGTATCGAAGGGGCTCATGGCAGGATCGGCGATCAGAGCATCGCGCTGGCGATAGGCGGCCTTGCTCGCCTCGGCGAGGAGATGGATGCGGTCGGCCTCGCTGAGCTTGTCGCCCTTGAAGTCGTAGCCGTCGAGGATGCGCGCGATCAGCAGCGCCGCGATGCCCTGGCCGTTCGGCGGGCATTCCCACAGCCGATGGCCGCGGAAGTCGGCGCCGATCGGGTCGACATAGTCCGGCTTCGCGGTGGCTAGGTCCTCGGCCGCCATCACGCTGCCGGCCGTGTTCAGGACCGCGACGATCTCCTCGGCGATCTCGCCCTCGTAGAAGGCGGCGCGGCCCTCGCGAGCGATGCGGCGCAGCGTCTTGCCGAGCGCGGGATGGACCATCCTGTCGCCGATGGCCGGGGCCTTGCCGCCCGGCAGGTAGACGGCGTTGCCGAGCCCATGCTTCTCGATGCGGCCCTTGTAGCGGTTCCAGTCGAGCGCGACGCGCGGCGTCACCACGAAGCCCTCCTCGGCGGCGCGGATCGCCGCGGCGAAGATCTCGTCCAGGCTCTTGCTGCCATGGTCCTCGACGAGGCGGCACCAGGCGTCGATGGCGCCGGGCACGGTGACCGCGTGGGGCGAATCCGGCGCGATCGCGGTCAGGCCCTGGGCGAGGAACCAGCCGAGTTCGGCCTTGGCCGGCGCGCGGCCCGAGCCGTTGAGCGCGACCATCTTGCCGCCGGCCGGTGCGTAGATGGCGAAGCAGTCGCCGCCGATGCCGGTCATATGCGGGTCGACCACCGCCTGGACCGCGACGGCGGCGATGGCGGCATCGATGGCGTTGCCGCCGGCGCGCAGGATATCGACGGCGGCCAGCGTCGAGGCGGGATGCGAGGTCGCCGCCATGCCGCGATCACCGACCGCCACCGGGCGGCCCGGCACCATGAAATCGCGATTGCCCCAGCTCATCCGTCGTCTCCACCTCTGTGACGCCGTCGCTTCGCGGCGCCTTGTTTCGCGCAACGGTTTCGCCGCCTGCCGGAGGCTTGGCAATCCCGCCGGGCGCATGACCCGCATGAGCAGCCCCGCGCCGCACGCCGTATCGGCGATTGACATCCCGGCCGGGCGAACTATCGCCGGCTGGAAGGACGGACTGCCATGCAAGACTACATCCGCAAGATCATCGGGGCGCGCGTCTACGACGTCGCGATCGAGAGCCCGCTCGACGCGCTGCCGCGACTTTCGGCCCGCATCGGTGGCGGCGCCCTGCTGAAGCGCGAGGATCTGCAGCCGGTCTTCTCGTTCAAGCTGCGCGGCGCCTACAACAAGATCGCCTGGCTCGCGCCAGAGGCGACCGAGCGCGGCGTGATCTGCGCCTCGGCCGGCAACCATGCACAGGGCGTGGCGCTGGCGGCGCGCAAGCTCGGCATCAAGGCCACCATCGTGATGCCGCGCACTACGCCCGACATCAAGGTGCAGGCGGTGCGCAGCCTCGGCGGGCGCGTCGTGCTCCATGGCGAGAATTTCGACGAGGCTTACGGCCATGCCCGCAAGCTCGAGGCCGAGAAGGGCCTGACCTTCGTCCACCCCTATGACGATCCCGACGTTATCGCGGGGCAAGGCACTGTCGGCATGGAGATATTGCGCCAGCACCCCGACCCGATCGAGGCGATCTTCGTGCCGATCGGCGGCGGCGGGCTCGCCGCTGGCGTCGCGGTCTACGCGAAGTTCCTACGGCCGGAGATCAAGGTGATCGGCGTCGAGCCTGTGGACGCCGCCTCCATGGCCGGCGCCATCGCGGCGGGGGAACGCATCGTGCTCGACCAGGTCGGCCTCTTCGCCGACGGCGTCGCGGTGCGGCAGGCGGGCGAGGAGACCTTCCGGCTCTGCCGCGAGCTGCTCGACGAGGTCGTCACCGTCTCGACCGACGAGATCTGCGCGGCGGTGAAGGACATCTTCGAGGACACCCGTGCCATCGCCGAGCCCTCCGGCGCCGTCAGCCTCGCCGGCTTGAAGGCCTATGCCGCGCGCCATGCCGAGCGGACGGGCGCGCTGATCGCGATCAACAGCGGCGCCAACATGAATTTCGACCGTTTGCGCCATATCGCGGAGCGGGCCGAGATCGGCGAGCAGCGCGAGGCGCTGCTGGCGGTGACGATCCCCGAAAAGCCCGGCAGCTACCGCGCCTTCATCCATCTGCTCGGCCGGCGCGCCATCACGGAGTTCAACTACCGCTACTCCGACGCGAAGGCCGCGCGCATCTTCGTCGGCGTGCAGCTCAACGAGGGCGAGGCCGAGAAGCGCCAGATCATCGCGATGCTGGCCGAGCACGGCTATCCGGTCCTCGACATGAGCGACAACGAGCTCGCCAAACTGCATATCCGCTACATGGTCGGCGGAAAGGCGCCGGGGCTTGGTGACGAACTGATCTTCCGCTTCCAGTTCCCGGAGCGGCCGGGCGCGCTATTGAAGTTCCTGAACAGTCTCTCGGCCGACTGGAACATCTCCCTCTTCCATTATCGCAACCACGGCGCCGATTACGGCCGCGTGCTCGCCGGCATCCAGATTCCGCAAGCCGAGCGCGGCCAGCTCGCCAAGCGCCTCGATGCGCTCGGCTATCCCTATTGGAGCGAGAGCGAGAATCCGGCCTATCTGTCGTTTCTGGCGGAGGCGTAGAGCGCATTACGTTTTCATAGAAGCGCGGTCATCCCGGACGCAGCGCAGCGGAGATCCGGGATCCATCGCAAAGCTCCGGAGCCCTACGATGGATCCCGGGTCAAGCCCGGGATGACGGGGTGGTTCTGCGCATAATCAGCGAACACCCGTATCTCAGCGAGTAAATGTATCCGTTCGATCTTATCGAACGATTCATTCGATATTATGAGTTGGATCGATCGAAGGTAGAAAATTATTCCATGATCAGCATCGGAGAGCTGGTCAATGTCCTCTTACGCCTCGCAACGCCTCGCGCAGCCGGTCCCGGCAACGGCC
This sequence comes from Bosea sp. NBC_00550, assembly GCF_026020075.1. Lineage (NCBI taxonomy): Bacteria > Pseudomonadati > Pseudomonadota > Alphaproteobacteria > Hyphomicrobiales > Alloboseaceae > Allobosea > Allobosea sp. NBC_00550. The sequence continues at coordinate 4,848,615 of NZ_CP102772.1, read as the reverse complement.
GGCGCGTCCTGGCTCGCCATCGGCCCCGGCCTGTTGCTCGCCGCCGTGATTGCTGGGGCGGGCTTCGCGCTGCGCCAGCTTCCGGGCGTCGGCAGCTTCAGCCCGATGATCCTCGCCATCCTGATCGGCATCGGCTTCCACAATCTTGTGGGAACGCCGGCAATCGCCAAGGCCGGCGTCGCCTTCGCCATGCGCAAGGTGCTGCGCTTCGCCATCATCCTGCTCGGGCTGCAGCTCACCGTGACGCAGGTGCTCGATGTCGGGCTGAGCGGCATCGCCGTGATCGGGCTGACTCTGGTTTCGACCTTCCTGTTCACCACCTGGCTCGGGCGGCGGATCGGCGTCGAGCCGAAGCTGACCGAGCTGATCGCGGCGGGAAGCTCGATCTGCGGCGCCTCGGCCGTGATCGCGACCAACACCGTGACGCGGGCGCCCGACGAGGACGTCGCCTATGCGGTGGCTTGCGTCACCGTCTTCGGCTCGATCGCGATGTTCGCCTATCCGCTGCTGCCCGGGCTGCTGCATCTCGATGCCCACGCCTACGGCTTGTGGACGGGCGCCTCGATCCACGAGATCGCGCAGGTCGTCGCCGCCGCCTTCCAGGGTGGGCAGCAGGCGGGCGAATTCGGGACCGTCGCCAAGCTCTCGCGGGTGATGATGCTCGCCCCCGTCGTGATCACGCTCGGCCTGATGGCCACCCGTCGGGCGCGCCGCGGCGGCGATGCCGGCACGCAGGCCAAAGCGCCGATGCCCTGGTTCGTGCTCGGCTTCATAGCGATGGTCGGCCTCAACAGCCTGATCGCGGTTCCCGGCGACGTAAAAACCGGCATCGTGACGGCGACCACCTTCCTGCTCTCGATGGCGCTGGCCGCGATGGGGCTGGAAACCGATATCCGCAAGCTCAAGGCCAAGGGCCTGCGCCCGCTCCTTCTTGGGCTCGCCGCCTTCCTGTTCATCGCCTGCTTCAGCCTTCTGCTGGTGAAGCTCGCCGCGTAAGCTGCGGCGCATGACGCTCGAACAGCTCCGCATCTTCGTCGCCGTCGCCGAGCGCGAGCACCTGACGCAGGGCGCCCGCGCGCTCAACCTCACCCAGTCGGCGGTGAGCTCGGCGATCGCGGCGCTGGAGGCGCGCTATGCGACCCGGCTGTTCGACCGCATCGGACGGCGGATCGCGCTGACCGAGGCGGGCCGGCTGTTTCTGACCGAAGCCCGCGCCGTGCTGGCGCGCGCGGCGGCGGCGGAAGCGGTGCTCTCCGATCTTTCCGGGCTGGCGCGCGGCTCGCTGGCGCTGATGGCGAGCCAGACGGTGGCGAATTACTGGCTGCCGCCGCTGATCCAGCAATTCCGCCACGCCCATCCCGGCATCGCCATCACGCTTTCCATCGGCAACACCGAGACGGTGAGCGCCGCCATCCATGACGGAGCGGCCGATCTCGGCTTCATCGAGGGTGAGATCGACGATCCCGCCCTTGCCATCACCGCCGTCGCCGAGGACGAACTCGTGATTATCGTGCAGACCGGCCATCCCTGGACGGGCGCACCGCCGATCCCCTCCGCGCTGAAGCAGGCGGCGTGGGTGCTGCGCGAACCCGGCTCTGGTACGCGCGCCATGTTCGAGGCGGCGCTGCCCCGGCTCGGGCTCGTGCCTGCCGATCTCGCTGTGGCGCTCGAACTGCCGTCGAACGAGGCGATCTGCGCCGCGGTCGCCGCCGGTGCAGGCGCCACCGCGATCTCCCGCCTCGTCGCCGCCAACGCCATCGCGGCCGGGCGGCTCGCCACTGTCGCCTTGCCGCTGCCGAAGCGCCGCTTCCTCGCGCTGCGCCACAAGGAGCGCTACCTGGCCAAGGCGGCCGCGGCATTCCTGGCGCTGACGGCGGCGCAGCACATACCGGCCTGACACCCCCTCAACCACGATGCATCGGCAGAGAGCTGCCAGACGAACGGCGGTTGACATTCAAGTAATGTTATAATGTAACAAATTACCTTTCATCAGACCGGACCTTTCCGATGGCCAACCCCTCCCTCCTCGTCGATCGGCGCCTGCCGGTCACGGTCCTCTCGGGCTTCCTCGGCGCCGGCAAGACCACGCTGCTCAACCACATCCTCAACAACCGCGAGGGCAAGCGCGTCGCCGTGATCGTCAACGACATGAGCGAGGTCAACATCGACGCCGATCTCGTGCGCGAAGGCGGCGCCAACCTCTCCAAGACCGAGGAAAGCCTCGTCGAGATGAGCAATGGCTGCATCTGCTGCACGTTGCGCGACGACCTTCTAACCGAGGTGCGCCGCCTCGCCGAGGAGAGGAAGTTCGACTACCTGCTGATCGAGGGCACCGGCATCGCCGAGCCGCTGCCGATCGCCGCGACCTTCTCCTTCCGCGACGAAGAGGACCGCTCGCTCGACGATGTCGCGCGGCTGGACACGATGATCACAGTCGTCGACGCGCTCAATCTGCTCGATGATTATGACAGCCGCGACTTCCTCGGCGATCGCGGCGAGACCGCCGGCGAAGGCGATGCGCGCACGCTGGTCGATCTACTGGTCGAGCAGATCGAGTTTGCCGATGTGGTGGTGATCAACAAGGCGGGCGAGGTCTCGCCGCAGAAGCTGGAGAAGGTCAGGCAGGTGGTGCGCGGGCTCAATGCCGACGCCCGCATCGTCGACGCCGATTTCGGCCGCGTGCCGCTCGACGAGGTGCTGGATACCAAGCTCTACAGCGAGGAGAGGTCGCAGACCCATCCGCTCTGGCACAAGGAGCTCTACGGCTTCCGCGACCATGTGCCGGAGACCGAGGAATACGGCATCCGCTCCTTCGTCTACCGAGCGCGCAGGCCGTTCCACCCGCTGAAGCTCCACGAATTCATGGGCAAGCGCCTGTCCGGCGTGATCCGCGCCAAGGGGCATTTCTGGCTGGCGAGCCGGCCATACTGGGTCGGCGAATATTCGCTTGCCGGCCGCATCACCCGCACCGAGGGCATGGGGCGCTGGTGGGCCGCCGTGCCCAGGGAGCGCTGGCCGGGCTCGGAGGAATTCCTGTCGATGATGCGCAAGCATTGGTCGACGGCCTGGGGCGACCGACGTCAGGAGCTGGTCTTCATCGGCGGGCCGGAGATGGACGAGGCGGCGATACGCGCCGAGCTCGACGCCTGCCTGACCGGGAACACGTCAACGGGGCTGACGCAGTCGATGCTGAGGCTGGAAGACCCCTTCCCGAGCTGGGACCGCCAGGCGGCCTGACCGTTCCGTCATCGCCGCAAAGCCGGCGCCCTCCCTGCCCAATCGAGATATCAGATGACCCAGCCTCGCTTCCGGCCGCGCCATGCCGCGCGCCTTGCCACTCGCCTTGTCGCCCACCTTGCCGCCGGCACGGCCTTCGGCTCTCTCCTGTCCTCGGGCGCGCTGGCACAAGGCGCGATCGTTCTCCCGGAAATCACCGTCACCGCGCCGAGCCCGATCCAGCCGCGCGTGTTGCCGGAGGCCGCGCAGGCAGGCGGGGACACCGTGCCCCTCAACCGCAGCTTCTCGTCGGTGACGGTGCTGACCGCGCCGGACATCCTGCGCAATGGCGGGCGCACGCTCGGCGACCAGCTCGCCAACGAGCCCGGCATCACCAATTCCGGCTTCGCGCCGGGAGGCGCCGACCGGCCAGTGATCCGCGGCCTCGATAATGTCCGGGTGCGCATCCAGGAAAACGGCATCGGCTCGCAGGACGTCTCCGACCTCGGCGAGGACCATGGCGTGCCGATCGACCCGCTGGCGGCGCAGCGCATCGAGGTGATCCGCGGCCCCGGCACGCTGCGCTACGGCTCGCAGGCGATCGGCGGAGTCGTGAGTGTCGAGAACAACCGCATTCCCTCCATGCTGATCGCTCCGGGCTTCCATGCCGAGACGCGCTCGTCGGTCTCCTCCGTCGACAACGGCTTCGAGAATTCGGCGCTGATCGATGCCCGCTCCGGCCAGTTCGTCATCCATGGCGACATCTATCACCGCAATGCCGAGGACTACCGCATTCCCGGCGGCCGGCAGTTCAACAGCTTCTCCCGCTCGCACGGGCAGGCGATCGGCGGCACCTATTTCCTGCAGAACGGCTTCATCGGCTTCTCGCTCTCGCATTTCACCAGCCTCTACGGCATTCCCGGCAACGACGCCGCCCAGAGCCGCACCCGCATCGATCTCGAGCAGACGCGGCTGGCCAGCAAGGGCGAGTTCCAAATCGACGGCGGCTTCATCGACACGATCCGCTACTGGGTGGGCGGCTCGGTCTATCGCCATGACGAGAAAGGCCTGAACGGCGACGGCCTGTTCGAGACCGCGGCGACCTTCAAGAACCGCGAGGTCGAGGGCCGCGTCGAGGCGCAGCTCAAGCCGGTCGATATCGGGATCGGCCGCCTGACCTCCGCCTTCGGCGTGCAGTTCGGTCGGCAGGAGATCGGCACGGCGGGCGAGGCCGGCGGCCTGCTGCTGCCGGCGACGACGCAGACCGCCGCGCTCTACAACTTCAACGAGCTTCAGCTTCTGCCGGGCACCAAGCTGCAGGCGGCGGGGCGCATCGACTATGCCCGCGTCTCGGGCACCGGCGCGATCTTCCCCGCCGATCTGCTCGGTGCTTCCGGCGACCCTACGGACGATCCGCGCACGCGCCGTTTCGTGCCGCTCAGCGCCAGCATCGGCCTGCTGCAGGACCTGCCCTACGGTTTCGTGGCGAGCCTCGCCGGCTCCTATATCGAGCGGGCACCGAAGGCCGCCGAGCTGTTCTCGCGCGGCGCCCATGATGCACCCGGCACCTTCGAGATCGGCGATCCCAACCTGAGGAAGGAGGCCGCCAAGACGGTGGAACTCGGCCTGCGCCGCAGCGCCGGCCCGTGGCGCTTCGACGCCTCCCTCTATGCGACGCGCTATGAAGGCTTCATCTACCGGCATGTCACCGGCACCCGCTGCGACGACGAGTTCACAAGTTGCGGCACCGGCGACGAGCTGACCCAGGTCATCTACAGCCAGCGCAACGCGACCTTCCTCGGCGGCGAGCTGAAGACGCAGTACGACCTCTTCGCCATCGGCCCGCACGTCTTCGGCATCGAAGGACAATACGACATCGTGCGCGCGAAGTTCTCCGGCGGCGAGAACGTGCCGCGCATTCCGCCGCAGCGGCTCGGTGGCGGCCTGTTCTGGCGCGGCGGAGAAAGCTGGCAGGCGCGCGTCACCCTGCTTCACGCCTTCTCGCAGAAGCGCACCGCACCCGAGGAAACCACCACCGACGGCTACAACCTGCTGAACGCCGAGCTGAGCTATCGCTTCAAGATCAAGGAGAGTCCGCTTGGCCCTGTGGAGCTGACGGCCGGCGTCAACGGCACCAATCTGCTCAACGAGACGATCCGCAACGCCGTCTCGTTCCGCAAGGACGAGGTGGTGCTGCCGGGCCGCGGGGTCAGGGCCTTCCTGAGCGCGAAGTTCTGAACCTCGCTCTCAGGCCGCGACCACGGCGCTCGGCGCGGCGCGCATCAGCATGCCGAAGAGATCGCGCGGATCGTCGGGATCCGCGATCAGGTCGAGGTCGACATAGGTGCCGGCCTCGCGGATGCGCTCATAGACGTAGCGCAGCGCCGAGAAATCCTCGATGGCGAAGCCGACCGAGTCGAACATCGTGATCTGACTAACGTCGCTGCGGCCCGGCGCGACGCCGGCGATGACCTTCCAGAGTTCCTCGACCGGGTGATCCGGGTCGAGCTGCTGGATATCGCCCTCGATGCGGGTCTGCGGCGGGTATTCGACGAAGATCGAGGAGCGCAGCAGCACATCGCGGTGGATCTCGGTCTTGCCCGGGCAGTCGCCGCCGACCGCGTTGATATGGACGCCGGCACCGACCATGTTGTCGGTCAGGATCGTCGCATACTGCTTGTCGGCCGTGACGGTGGTGACGATCTCCGCGCCCTCGACCGCCTCCATGGCGGTGGCGCAGCGGGTGATCCTGAAGCCGTGGCGCGCGAGATTGCGGGCGCATTTCTCGGTCGCGGCCGGGTCGACGTCGTAAAGGCGCAGATTGTCGATGCCGAGCAGCGCCCGGAAGGCGAAGGCCTGGAACTCGGACTGCGCGCCATTGCCAATGATCGCCATCGTCGCGGCGTTCTTCGGCGCGAGGTGCTTCGCCGCCACCGCCGACATCGCCGCCGTGCGCAGCGCCGTCAGCAGGGTCATCTCCGAGAGCAGCACGGGATAGCCAGTCGCGACGTCGGAGAGCAGGCCGAAGGCGGTGACCGTCTGTAGCCCGGCCTTCATGTTCTTGGGGTGGCCGTTGACGTATTTGAAGCCGTAGAGCTTGCCGTCGCTGGTCGGCATCAACTCGATCACGCCTTCGAGGCTGTGCGAAGCGATGCGCGGCGTCTTGTCGAAGATCTCCCAGCGCCGGAAATCGTCCTCGATATAGCCGGCGATATCGGACAGCACGCGTTCGATGCCGATCGCATGGACCAGCTTCATCATGTGGTCGACGCTGACGAAAGGCACGACGTTGAGCTGCTGAATCATGGGTCCCCGCGCTGTTCTTATGAAAGACCCATTGTCCGCGTTTTGAGCGGCAGGCGATAGAAGCCAGATTGACCTGATCGATGCCAAGATTGATCGGATCGGTAAAGGCGATTATCCAATATGGACAATGGACGATATCGATCAGCGCCTCATCACCCTGCTGCGCCATGACGGGCGCCGCAGCATCTCGGACCTTGCGGCCGATCTCGGCCTGACGCGGGCGACGGTGCGCTCGCGGCTGGAGAAGCTGGAACAGTCGGGCGAGATCATCGGCTTCACCGTAATCCTCCGCTCGGACGCGATCGACCTGCCGGTGCGCGGCATCACCATGATCGAGATCGCCGGCCAGGCGGCGGACGCGGTCACCACAGCCTTGAGCGGCTTCAGCGAGGTCTCCAGCATCCACACCACCAACGGCAACTGGGACCTCGTGGTCGAGCTCGGCACCTCCGACCTGATCGCCTTCGACCAGGTGCTCAGACGCATCCGCCTGATCCCCGGCGTCACCAACAGCGAGACCAGCCTGCTGCTGGCGACGCCGCGCAGCGTCAAGGCGCGGCTGTAGGCGCTATGGGCAGTTCGTCGCCGGCCTGTCGTGGCTCCCCCGTCATTCCGGGGCTTCGCGCCAGCGAAGAGCCCGGAACCCAGAACCGATACGATCTCCACGAAGGCGCGGTTGGGTCACCGATCAAATGAATAACGGCATTGGTTCTGGGTTCCGGTCTCAGGCCTGCGGCCTGCCCCGGAATGACGGCTGAGGCTCCGGCAACATCATCTCTGGAAGCTGCCCACACCACCCAGCACTTTCGACAAGGATCGCCGCTGCATGGCCGCCATCCGCAAATGCGACACGGCGCCCCGTGACAGGCGCGCGCCGCCCCCCTAACGTGCCACCTGTCAGACGAAGGCGTCGATGGCGGCCGGCGATGCATGATCGCGCAAGGCCGCCCGTTCGCGTCCGGCATCGACAGTTCCTTGCTCAGGGCATGGACGAACGGCCGCTTCCCGGCCGGGTTCGCGCGCCTTTGAGCCAAGACACGATCAGGGAGACCAGACCATGTCGCATGAGCTCGAATTCTACATCGACGGCCAGTGGGTGCAGCCCTCCGGCAAGCGCACGCTGGGCGTCGTCGATCCGTCCAACGAGGAGGTTTTCGCCACCATCGCTCTCGGCGAGCAGGCCGATGTCGACAAGGCCGTCGCCGCGGCCCGCGCGGCCTTCCCCGCCTTCGCCGCGACCTCGAAGGCCGAGCGCCTCGCGCTGATGCGCCGCCTCGCAGAGGCCTACAAGAAGCGCTACGACGACATCGCCGACGCGCTCTCGCGCGAAATGGGCGCGCCGAAGGAGCTGGCGCATCGCGCGCAGGCCGCGATGGGCACCGCCCATCTCGCCAAGATGATCGAGACGCTCGAGAATTTCGAGTTCGAGGAGCTGCGCGGCACCACCCTGATCGCCAAGGAGGCGATCGGCGTCGTCGGCATGATCACGCCGTGGAACTGGCCGCTCAACCAGATCATGTGCAAGGTCGCGCCAGCGCTGGCCGCCGGCTGCACCATGGTGCTGAAGCCCTCCGAGATCGCACCGCTCAACGCCATCATCTTCGCGGAAGCCATGCATGAGGCCGGCGTGCCGAAGGGCGTGTTCAACCTCGTCAACGGCGATGGCCCGACGGTCGGCGAGGCGATCTCGCGCCATCCGGGCGTCGACATGGTCTCCTTCACCGGCTCGACCCGCGCCGGCATCCTCGTCGCCAAGGCGGCGGCGGACACCGTCAAGCGCGTGCATCAGGAGCTCGGCGGCAAATCGGCCAACATCATCCTCGACGATGCCGACCTGAAGAAGTCGGTGAAGCTCGGCGTCGAGAGCGTGATGCGCAACTCCGGCCAGTCCTGCAACGCGCCGACCCGGATGTTCGTGCCCGAGAAGCTGCATGAGGAAGCGCTCGCCATCGCCAAGCAGGTCGCCGAGCCGCTCAAGGTCGGCGCTCCCTCGGCGGACGGCGTCTTCCTCGGCCCGGTCGTCAGCGAGGTGCAGTACGAGAAGATCCAGCGCCTGATCGAGGCCGGCATCAAGGAAGGCGCAACGCTGGTCACCGGCGGCCCCGGCCGGCCGGAAGGTCTGAACCGCGGCTACTATGTCCGCCCGACGGTCTTCGGCGGCGTCACCGACGAGATGACGATCGCGCGCGAAGAGATCTTCGGACCCGTGCTCTCGATCCTGCCCTACAAGAGCGACGACGAGGTGGTGGAGCGCGCCAACGACACGCCCTACGGCCTCGCTTCCTATGTCCAGTCTGGCTCGCAGGATCGCGCCCGCAAGATCGCGGCGCAGATGCGCTCGGGCAACGTCTATATCAACTATCCGGCCTGGGACGCGGGCGCGCCCTTCGGCGGCTACAAGCAGTCCGGCAACGGCCGCGAATACGCCGATTTCGGCCTCGAGGAGTTCCTTGAGATCAAGGGCACGGTCGGCTACGCCGCAGCCTGATCGGATAGCGACCTGACAGACGCAAGGCCCGGTGGACGCAAAGCCACCGGGCCTTCATCTTATCGACCATTCAATCGATTGAGAGAGACAGGCCATGGCCAATCCGAACCGCTATGACGCGATGCGCTACAATCGCTGCGGCCGCAGCGGGCTGCAGTTGCCGGCGCTCTCGCTCGGCCTCTGGCAGAATTTCGGCGAGACCGGCAGCCGCACCAATATGCGCGAGATCTGCCGCACGGCCTTCGACCTCGGCATCACCCATTTCGACCTCGCCAATAATTACGGCCCCCCGCCCGGCTCGGCCGAAACCGCCTTCGGCGAGATCCTCGCCCAAGATTTCGCTGATTATCGCGACGAGCTGTTGATCTCGACCAAGGCCGGCTACCGGATGTGGCCCGGCCCCTATGGCGAATGGGGCAGCCGCAAATACCTGATCTCCAGCCTCGACCAGAGCCTGAAGCGGATGAAGCTCGACTATGTCGACATCTTCTATTCGCACCGCTTCGACCCGAACACGCCGCTGGAAGAGACGATGGGTGCGCTCGACGCCATCGTCCGCCAGGGCAAGGCGCTCTATGTCGGGCTCTCCTCCTACAATTCGAAGCGCACGCAGGAAGCGGTCGCGATCCTGCGCCGGCTCGGCACGCCCTGCCTGATCCACCAGCCGAGCTATTCGATGCTCAACCGCTGGATCGAGCAGGACGGGCTGCTCGACACGCTCGATGCGGAGGGGATCGGCTCGATCGTGTTCTCGCCGCTGGCGCAGGGCATGCTGACCGACAAGTACCTCAAGGGCGTGCCGGCCGGCAGCCGTGCCGACAAGAAGGCGCCTTCCTTCCGCGAAGGTTTCCTGAGCGAGGACAATCTCAGGAGCATCGCGGCGCTGAACGAGATCGCCAGCGCGCGCGGCCAGAGCCTCGCCCAGATGGCGATCGCCTGGGTGCTGCGCGGCGGACGCGTCACCTCGGCCCTGATCGGCGCGAGCCGGCCGGAGCAAGTGACCGATTGCGTCGCGGCGCTGAAGAACCCGGAATTTTCCGCCGACGAGCTGGCGGCGATCGACAAGCATGCGGTCGATGGCGGCATCAACATCTGGGCGGCTTCGGCGGAGCGTTAGAACAGCTGCCATCGTCATTCCGGGGCTTCGCGCAGCGAAGAGCCCGGAACCCAGAACCGATGCATCTTATCGAGAGCGCAGCAGTCGCGCCGCTTCATTTAGATCCGGTATCGGTTCTGGGTTCCGGGCTCATGCCGATGGCATGCCCCGGGATGACGATGTGTTTCTCCGCCCGTCCGACTCCCCTCAATCCTCCTCCGCCACTGCCGCGATCGGCAGGGCGCTGGAGCGCTTCACCTGGCCCAACGCGAAGCTCGATTCGATCGAGGCGACGCCGTCTAGGCGGGTGAGCTTGTCCTTGAGGAAGCGCTCATAGGCCGGCAGGTCGCGCACGACGATGCGCAGGAGATAGTCGCGCTGCCCGGTCATCAGATAACAGTCGACCACTTCGGGCCAGCGCGCCACGGCCTGCGAGAAACGGTCTAGCTCGTCCTCGCGCTGGCGCTCCAGCTTGACCGAGGCGAAGACGCTGATCGGCAGGCCGACCTTGGTCTGGTCGATGATCGCGGCATAGCCCTGGATGACGCCGGCCTCCTCCAGCATGCGGATGCGGCGCGCGCAGGGCGAGGCGGAGAGGCCGATGCGCTGGGCGAGGTCCTGCACCGAAAGGCGCGAATTGATCTGCAGTTCCGCGATGATCTTGCGGTCGAGCGCATCGAGGCGCAGGCGTGCCATTCCCTGTCTCCGTCCCGGCTGACATCGCCCTTTTACAGGAGCCGCCGTTGATCGCCATGGGCATCACCGTGGAAGGGAGCAACACGATACAACTGGCGCGAAGGCGCCGGTCGAGCTAAGCGATACCTACAATCCTGCGAATGTATGGAAACCCGCGCTGCGATGGTCGAAGGCGATGAAGCGATCCGCTGGATCGGCCGGCTCGATCCGGCGGCAGGGCCGCGCTACCTGCAGATCGTCGCGCAGCTCGAACAGGCCGTGACCAAGGGGCTACTCCGGCCCGGCGACCGGCTGCCGCCGCAGCGCAAGCTGGCCGATCATCTCGCGGTCGATCTCACCACGGTGACCCGCGCCTTCGGCGAAGCCCGCGAACGCGGGCTGATCGACGCCGTGACCGGGCGCGGCTCCTTCATCTCGGTCCGGCAGGAGCAGGAGGGGCCTGCGCTCGACCTCAGCATGACGATCCCGCCGGCACCGAAGGGGCTGCGACTGGGCGAGCTGATGCAGCGCGGCATCGCCGAGATTCTGGCGCGCAGCGATGCCGACCAGCTGATGAACTATCATGGCGGGGCCGGGTCGCTGGCCGAACGCGCGGCCGGAGCCGCCTGGCTCGCGCCGCTGATGGGCGTGCTTGCGCCGCAGCGCATCGCCGTCGTGCCGGGAGCGCAAACGGGGCTGAACGCCCTCCTCTCGCTGCTGGCCCGGCCCGGCGATACGGTCCTGACGGAACCGCTGACCTATCCCGGCCTGATCGGCGCGGCCCGGCAACATGGGCTTACCATGGCTCCTGTCGCGAGTGATGCTGACGGCCCGCTCCCGGACGCGCTCGACGAGGCTGCCATCCGCTACGGAGCGCGGCTGTTCGCGCTGACACCGACGCTGCAGAATCCGACCTGCATCACGATCAGCGAACAGCGCCGCCGCGAACTCGTCGCCGTCGCCCGCCGACGCGACCTCGTGCTGATCGAGGACGATCCCTACAGCCTGCTCGCCGGGGATGCGCCCCCGCCGCTCGCTGCGCTGGCGCCGGAGCGGACATGGCATATCGCGACCTTGTCGAAGGTGCTGACGCCCGGCCTGCGAACGGCCTTCATCGTCATGCCCGAGGGAGCCGACGACGCTCCGTTCCTCGACGCCTTGCGCGCGACCGCCCTGATGCCCGCGCCATTGATGACGGCACTTGCCACGCATTGGATCAGGATCGGCGTGGCCAAGGATCTGCTGGAGGGCGTGCGGCGCGAAGCGGCCGAGCGGCAAGTACTGGCGAGAGGGATTTTGCCCGAGACGATGCAGGGCCATCCCTATGCGCTGCATGTCTGGCAGCCGCTGCCCGCGCATTGGGAGCGCAGCCGCCTGATCGAGCGTGCCCGGACGGCCGGGCTCGGCGTCATGGCGGCAGATGCGTTCAGCACGGGGGGCCAGGCTCCGGACGCGATCCGGATCGCACTGGGGGCGATACCGGAACGGGCGCGGCTGGCCGAAGCGCTCCGACTTCTGGCCGAGCTGATCGCAGGCAATGAATTGGAGCGACAAGAGGCGCGCTGAACACCCTGAAACCGGGTAGAGGCCCTGCGATTTTACGGAAACGCGGGTCATCCCGGCCGGAGCGAAGCGGAGAGCCGGGATCCATGCCTGAACCTCGACCGGAAGCGCTCCGGCATGGATCCCGGGTCAAGCCGGGGATGACGCCGTGGTTCCGTCGCAGATCAGCAGCTGTTGAAACAGCTTTGTCAGGATCAGGCCGCCGGCTTGTCCTGCGGCGTCGGGCGGGCGAGCCGGCCTTCCTCGGCCTTGTGGAAGAATTGCGAGGCGACGAGCCAGCCCTTCAGCGGCTGGAGCGGCGGAATGCAGGTCAGCAGGATCAGCGGCAGCGTGGTGACGAGATGCACCCAGGTCGGCGGATTGTAGGTCAATTCCAGCCAGAGCGGGAAGGCCGCGGCCGGGATGCAGACGAACATCATCACGAAGAAGGCCGGTCCATCCGCCGGGTCGGCGAAGGAATAGTCGAGACCGCAGACCTCGCATTTCGGCTTCAGCTTCAGGAAGCTCTCGAACATCTTGCCCTGCCCGCAGCGCGGGCAGCGGCCGCGCAGGCCGGTCTGGAGCGGAGAGAGTGGCGGCCAGTGCTCGCCGGACATGGAATGTCTCCTCGGGACGGCGCCATTCGATCGGCGTTGCCCCTCAGATCAGCCTCGATACAGACAATGTCAATATTGTATGCATCTTAGCTGGCTGCCTGCGCGGATCGGTCGCGGGGCGTTTTCAGATGTGCAGCGCGTGCCCCAGCGCCTTCATCGCGGCCTCCGGGAAGGCCTCGCCGAGCGTCGGATGGGCGTGGATCGTGCCGGCGATGTCCTGCAGCGTCGCTCCCATCTCGATGGCCAGCCCGAAGGCGGCCGAGAGTTCCGAGACGCCCTGCCCGACCGCCTGGATGCCGAGCACCAATTCGCTGCCGGCCTGCGCGACGACGCGGACGAAGCCGGCCTCGGCATGGCGGGTCATGGCGCGGCCATTGGCGGCGAAGGGGAACTGGCCGATCTTGAGCTCATGGCCGGCGCGCTTGGCCTCCTCAGGGGAAAGGCCGACCGAAACGATCTCGGGATCGGTGAAGCAGATCGCCGCGATGCCGCGCTTGTCCCAGGCCCGCGGCAGGCCGGCGACGATCTCCGCCACCATCTCGCCCTGCGCCATGGCGCGGTGCGCCAGCATCGGCTCTCCGGTCACGTCGCCGATGGCGTAGATGCCGCGCATCGCGGTCTCGCAGCGCTCGCCGATACGGATGAAGCGGCCATCCCTGTCGAGAACGAGGTTCTCAAGCCCGAGATCGTCGGTGACCGGCTTGCGGCCGACGGTGACGAGGATCTTGTCGGCCGGTAGCGCACGCTCGGTGCCATCGGCCGTCTCGATGCGCAGCCCGTCGCCCTTCGGCGTTGCCCCAAGCGCCTTGGCGCCCGTGAGCACCTCGACGCCGAGCGCAGTCAGGCGCTTCGAGACCGGGCCCGTCAGTTCGGTGTCGTAGAGCGGCAGGATGCGCTCCTGCGCCTCCACCACCGTGACCTTGCTGCCGAGCTTGGCGAAGGCGGTGCCGAGTTCGAGGCCGATATAGCCGCCGCCGACCACGACGAGCCGCTTCGGCAATTCGGTCAGCGCCAGCGCGCCGGTCGACGAGATGGTGTTTCCACCGAAGGGCAGGAAGGGCAGTTCCACCGGCGCGGAGCCGGTCGCGATGACGATCGCCTCCGCCCTGATCGTGCGCGGGCCGGTCTCGGTCTCGACCACGACGGTCTTGCCGTCGCGGAAACGCGCCTTGCCATGGACGATCTTGACCTTGGCCTTTCGCAGCAGCGCGGCGACGCCGTTGTTGAGGCGCTGGACGATGCCGTCCTTCCAGGCCACTGCCTGCTTCAGGTCGAGTTTAGGCTCCGCGGCGGTCAGGCCGAAGGGCGTCTTGCCGGCGGCGGCCTCGGCCGCCTTCTCGAACTCCTCGGCGACATGGATCATCGCCTTGGAGGGGATGCAGCCGACATTGAGGCAGCTGCCGCCGAGCTTGGTGCTCTCTACGATGACGGTGTCGATGCCGAGCTGGCCGGCGCGGATGGCGCAGACATAGCCGCCAGGGCCGGCGCCGATGACGAGGAGCTTGCAGGTGATCTCGGTCATGGCTTGCTCCTCAGATGTCCACGAAGAGCGTGGCCGGGTTCTCCAGCAGTTCCTTCAGCCGCTGCACGAAGACGGCGGCGTCCCAGCCGTCGATGACGCGGTGGTCGAAGCTGGAGGAGAGGTTCATCATCTTGCGCGGCACGAAAGTCGTGCCGTCCCAGACCGGGCGCACGACCATCTTGTTGACGCCGACGATGGCGACTTCCGGGTAGTTGATCACCGGCGTCGTGGCGATGCCGCCGAGCGCGCCGAGCGAGGTGATGGTGATGGTCGAGCCGGTGAGCTCGTCGCGCGTCGCGGTGCCGTCACGCGCGCGCTCGGCGAGGCGGTTGAGCTCGATGCCGCAGCCCCAGAGATCGCGCGCCTCGGCATGCTTCACCACCGGCACCACGAGGCCGGACGGCGTCTGCGTGGCGATGCCGATATTGATCGCGGCATGCTGGTGCACGACCCCGGCATCGTCTTCGTAGAGCGCGTTGAGCGCCGGCTGCTCGCCGAGCGCCTTGACCATGGCGCGCATCAGGAAGGGCAGCATCGTCAGCTTCGGCCGTTCCGGCGTCGGCTTCTTGTTCAGCGTCGCGCGCAGGTCTTCCAGCGGCGAGACGTTGATCTCCTCGACGATGGTGATGTGCGGGATGCGCGACTTGGACAGCGCCATCTTCTCGGCGATGCGCCGGCGCAGGCCGACGACCTTGATGTCGGTAACCGCATTCTGCTCGACCAGCCCGCCGCCGCGTGCCGGCTCGGGGCCGCGTAGCAGGAAGGCGTCGATATCCTCATGGCTGATGCGGCCGGCCGGGCCGGTGCCCTGGACCTGCCGCAGATCGACGCCGGCCTCACGCGCCTTGAGGCGCACGGCCGGCGAAGCAAGAGGCTTCTCGCCCGGCGCGCGGCGCTGGGCGGGTGTGGTACCGGCGCGCGCCGGCTTCGGCGGCGGCGGGGCAGCCGGTTTAGCAACGGAACCACCGCCGTCATTCCGGGACTTCGCGTCAGCGAAGGGCCCGGAACCCAGAACCGCTGGGTTGTCGGAGGTTGTCGCCCCGCCACCGGCGCCCTTGCGAAGAGACGCATCGGTTCTGGGCTCCGGGCTCAGGCCTTCGGCCTGCGCCGGAATGACGGACTGGTTCCCCGCGACATCGTCGCTCTCCGCGCCGTCCGCACCCGCAATCTTGAGCTTCACGATCGGTGAGCCGATCGCGACGGTGTCGCCGACCTCCGCGCCGACCCAGGTGACCTCGCCCTCGACGGGAGAAGGAATCTCGACCGTCGCCTTGTCGGTCATCACGGCGGCGAGCAGATCGTCTTCGCGGACGATGTCGCCGACCTTGACGTGCCACTCGACGAGTTCCGCCTCGGCGATGCCCTCGCCGACATCCGGCAGCTTGATGATGCGCTCGGCCATCAGCGTGCCTCCATGATGTCGCGCAGCGCCTGTCCGAGGCGGGCGGGACCGGGGAAGTAGTCCCATTCCTGCGCATGCGGATAGGGCGTGTCCCAACCGGTGACGCGCATCACCGGCGCCTCCAGATGGTAGAAGCAGTGCTCCTGCACCAGCGAGGCCAGCTCGCCGCCGAAGCCGGAGGTCAGCGTCGCCTCGTGCAGCACGATGCAGCGGCCGGTCTTCTCGACCGACGCGATGATCGCCTCCAGATCGAGCGGGACCAGCGTGCGCAGATCGATGACCTCGGCGTCGATCCCGGTATCCTCGGCGGCGGCGAGGGCGACATGCACCATGGTGCCGTAGGCGATGATGGTCACGGCACTACCCTCGCGCCGCGTCACCGCCTTGCCGAGCGGCACGGTGTAATGGCCGTCCGGCACCTCGGAGAGCTCGTGCTTCGACCAGGCTGTTACGGGTCTGTCGTGATGGCCGTCGAAGGGGCCGTTATAGAGCCGCTTCGGCTCGAGGAAGATCACCGGGTCCGGGTCCTCGATAGCCGCGATCAGCAGGCCCTTGGCGTCGTAGGGGTTGGACGGGACGACGGTCTTCAGGCCGGAGACATGGGTAAAGAGGGCTTCCGGACTCTGGCTATGGGTCTGGCCGCCGAAGATGCCGCCGCCGGTCGGCATGCGGATCACCATCGGGCAGGTGAAATCCCCGGCCGAACGGTAGCGCAGGCGCGCTGCTTCCGAGACGATCTGGTCATAGGCCGGATACATGTAGTCGGCGAACTGGATCTCGACGCAGGGGCGGAGGCCATAGGCGGCCATGCCGACCGCGGTGCCGACGATGCCCAGTTCGTTGATCGGTGCATCGAAGCAGCGCGAGACGCCGTATTTCTGCTGGAGCCCATGCGTGCAGCGGAAGACGCCGCCGAAGAAGCCGACATCCTCGCCGAAGACCACGACATTGTCGTCGCGGCCCATGGAGACATCCATGGCGGAGCGGATCGCCTCGATCATCGTCATCTTGGCCATCGCGTCAGACTCCGATCTGCTGGCGCTGGCGGCGCAGATGCGGCGGCAGCTCGGCATAGACATCCTCGAAGATGTCGCGTGCCGAGGGCTTGCCGCCGGAATGCAGCGTGCCAAAGCTCTCGGCCTCCTTCTGCGCGGCGATGACGGTTGCGAGGATCTCGGCCTCCGCCTGCTTGTGGCGCTCCTCCGTCCAGGCGCCGACCGCGATCAGATGCTGCTTCAGCCGGATCAGCGGGTCTCCGAGCGGCCAGTCGTCGGATTCATGCTTGGGGCGGTAGGCGGAAGGGTCGTCCGAGGTGGAATGCGCGCCCGCGCGGTAGGTGACGTATTCGACCAGCGTCGGCCCGAGATTGCGGCGGGCCCGCTCGATCGCCCATTGCGCCACGGCATAGGTGGCGAGGTAGTCGTTGCCGTCGACGCGCAGGGCCGGGATGCCGAAGCCGAGTCCCCGCGCCGCGAAGGTGCCGGAGCCGCCGCGCGCGATGCCCTGGAATGTCGAGATCGCCCACTGGTTGTTGACGACGTTGAGGACGACCGGGGCCTTGTAGGTCGAGGCGAAGACCAGCGCGGCGTGGAAATCCGATTCCGCCGTCGAGCCGTCGCCGATCCAGGCCGCGGCGATGCGGGTGTCGTTCTTGATCGCCGAGGCCATCGCCCAGCCGACGGCCTGGACGAACTGCGTCGCGAGATTGCCGGAGATCGAGAAGAAGCCGTGATCCTTCGACGAGTACATGATCGGCAATTGCCGGCCGCGCAGCGGATCGCGCTCGTTCGAGTAGATCTGGCACATCATGTCGACGAGCGGATAGTCGTTCGCGATCAGGAGCCCGGCCTGGCGATAGGTCGGGAAGTTCATGTCGCCGGGCTGGAGTGCGATGCGGAAGGCGCAGCTCACCGCCTCCTCGCCCGTGTGCTGCATGTAGAAGGAGGTCTTGCCCTGGCGCTGGGCCATCTGCATGCGCGCATCGAAGGTCCGCAGCGTCATCATGTGGCGCAGGCCGCGGACGAGATCGTCCTTGCCGAGATCGGGCGCCCAGGGGCCGACCGCCTCGCCCTCGCGGTTCAACACGCGGATGATCGAATAGGCGAGATCGCGGATATCCTTGGGGTCGACGTCGACAGGCGGCCGCGCGACCGAGCCCGCCTTCGGGATCACGACATGGGAGAAGTCGGGCTTCTCGCCAGGCCGGCTCGCCGGCTTCGGGACATGGAACTTCAGCGGCTGGACCGTCGCCGACGTGCCGTCGGCCTTGTCGCTGCTCATGAGCGTCTCCATCCCTGTCGCCACCAGCATTCCGCCTTCGCGTGCATCCGGCAAGGCGCCTCTCGTCGGCGCCGCCATGCACAGCAACCGCAGCCGGCCCGCGATCGTTCCCCTTGCAACCAACGCTAACGCTGCGCGGGCGGAGGTTCCTTCCGAATTTGCGGACGTCCTCGACATGAGGCAGAAGATACTGCTGCCTTTGTCGAAGATTGCGGAATTATCGCCCGATGAATAAAAAGAGCCAGAATGGTCCTGCTCTCGATCTGATCGATCGCAAGATTCTCGCTGCGTTGCGGGAGGATGGGCGATTGACGACGCAGGCGCTGGCCGAAAAGGTCGGCCTCTCTCCCTCTCCCTGCTGGACGCGGGTGAAGCGGCTGGAGGAATCCGGCACGATCGAGAAATACGTCGCGCTGCTCGACCACAAGGCGCTCGGCTACAACAATGTCGTCTTCGTCGAGATCACGCTCGACAAGCATGACGACAAGGTGCTCGACCAGTTCGGCGAGGCGCTGGTCCGGGCGCCGGAGGTGGTCGAGGCCCATCTGGTCACCGGCGAATACGACTATCTCGCCAAGGTCGTGGTCAGCGGCACCGACCACTACGAGCGCTTCCTGCGCGAGACGATCTACCGCATCCCGGGCGTACGCCAGACGCGCACGACGTTCGGGCTGAGGGCGCTGAAGCGGACGCTTTCTGTCGATCCGCTGAAGGTGGTGGGGTGAAATCGCAGGATGGTCGGGAGAACAGCCGTCATGCTCGGGCCTGACCCGAGCATCTCCTGCCGAAAGAGGCTCCTTGAGCCTCATCCTGCCTGAGATTCTCGGGTCTCCGCTTCGCTTCGCCCGAGAATGACGGCCTTTGCGAACGCTCTACGCCAACATCTCCCGCACCAGCGGCACGACCTTCTCGCCATGGAGCCTGATGCATTCCATCATCCGTTCATGCGCCAGGGGGCCGGCGCTGTACTTCAGCTGGAAGCGGGCGATGCCCAGTCCCTTGGCGGTCGCGGCGATCTTGCGCGCCACCGTCTCGGGCGAGCCGAGATAGAGCGAGCCGCGCGCGACCTCCTGCTCGAACTCGTCTCGGCCCATCGGCGGCCAGCCGCGCTCGGCGCCGATGCGGTCCCGCATCTGCTTGTAGGCCGGGAAGAACTCCTCCCTGGCCTGCTCGTCGGTGGCCGCGACATAGCCCGGCGAATGCACGCCGACCGGCTTCGCCCGCTTGCCGAGCTGCGCATAGGCGCGATGGTAGAGATCGACGAAGGGTTTGAAGCGCAGCGGATCGCCGCCGATGATGGCGAGCATCATCGGGAGATCGTAGCGCGCCGCCCGCACCACCGATTCCGGGCTGCCGCCGACGCCGATCCAGGTCTTGAGCGGCCCGTGCTCCACCGGCGGGTAGACCAGCTGGTCCTTCAGCGGCGGACGGATCGAGCCCTGCCAGGTCAACGGCTCCTGCGGCAGCAGCGCGGCGAAGAGATCGAGCTTCTCCTCGAAGAGCTTTTCATAGTCGCGCAGGTCGAAGCCGAAGAGCGGGAAGGATTCCGTGAAGGAGCCGCGCCCGAGGATGACCTCCGCACGCCCGTTCGAGAGCGCGTCCACCGTCGAGAAGCGCTGGAAGACGCGGATCGGATCGTCCGAGCTCAGCACGGTGACCGCGGAGCCCAGCTTGATGCGGCTGGTGCGCGCGGCCATCGCCGCCAGCACGGTCTCGGGCGACGAAACTGCGAAATCGGCGCGATGATGCTCGCCGACGCCGATGAAGTCGATGCCGACGCTGTCTGCCAGCACCGCCTCGTCGACGAGGTTGCGGATCACCTGCGCATGCGGCAACGGCTTGCCGTTCGCCCCATGGGTGACGTCGCCGAAGGTGTCGAGCCCGAATTCCAGTTCCTGCGCCATGATCATCCCCAGGCCTGCTACGGCCCGTTGCTTGCCGGCCATCCCGGCCAGACGCAGTTAGGAGCGCCATTGCCCGGGCGCAATTCTCCGGGTGTTGCCGCTGCAGCAACAGCCTGTTTGCACGGCTGCAACCGCAGCGCTTGCAAGCGGCGCCGGCTATGCCGATGCTCGGCGGCCGCGGCGACATCAGCCGCATCCGAAACGACGCCATGATCATCCGCCAGCTTGTCTATCTCGACGCGCTCGCCCGCGAGAAGCATTTCCGCCGCGCGGCCGAAGCCTGCCATGTTTCGCAGCCGACTCTGTCAGCGGCGATCGTGCAGCTCGAGGAGGAGCTCGGCGTGATGATCGTCGAGCGCGGCCGGCGCTTCCAGGGCTTCACCAAGGAGGGCGAGGTCGTGCTCGCCCATGCGCGCCGCATCCTGGCCGAAGCCGAGATCATGAAGGACTCCATCGCCGAGCTGCGCGAGGGCGTGTCCGGGCGCATCCGGCTCGGCGCGATCCCGACCGCGCTGCCGATGATCGCGCACATCACCGCGCCATTCTCGGAGCGCTATCCGGCGGTTTCGCTGACCGTGCTGTCGCTGACCTCGCAGGAGATCCAGGAGGGCATCGACAATTTCGAGCTCGATGTCGGGCTGACCTATCTCGACAACGAGCCGCTCGACCGGGTGATCTCGAAGCCGATCTACCAGGAATCCTATGTGCTGCTGACCCGCGAGGACGGCCCGCTCGGCCCGCGCGACACCATCAGCTGGGCCGAGGCGGCCGAGCACAAGCTCTGCCTGCTCACCGGCGACATGCAGAACCGGCGCATCATCGACGGCATTTTCCGCTCGGTCGGCACCGCGCCGCGGCCGATGATCGAGACCAACTCGATCTTCAATCTCTGCTCCCATGCCGGCATCCAGGGCGTCGCCAGCATCGTCTCGCTGCAGTTGCTCGAATTCTTCGGCGTGCCGCTCGGAACGAAAGCACTGTCGCTGGTCGAGCCCGAGGCGCAACGGACGATCGGCCTGATCGTCGCCGACCGGCAGCCCGTCGCGCCGCTCGCCCGCAACCTGCTGATGATGACGAAGCCGGTGACGGATGCGCGGCTGCCGCGACGAACGATCGTGCGATAGTCTCAACCTATCGTCTTAGAGCCCGCATCGAATTGTGCAGCGCAAAACGGCTCCGCCGCGAAACTTTCGGACTGCCTCTCCGGCGCAGGCGGCCATCCCACTCCGCTTGCAAGCGAGTTTGATAGGCCCAGACTATCATGCAGTTGAAACAAACGATTTGAAATCATTCCAGGATAGACCACCTTTTCCTCAAGATGTGCCCGGTGAACCGGGCCGGATGGAGGAAAGATGGCCGGATACCCCGCCTGGAATCAGGAGAGCGCGCGCTCGATCATCGCGGGCCTCGCGCATCTAGAAGGCGCGACCCTGCCGATCCTGCACGCCCTGCAGGAGGAGTTCGGCCATGTCGACGCTCAGGCGGTGCCGCTGATCGCCGAGGCGCTGAACCTCTCGCGCGCCGAAATCCATGGCGCGATCTCGTTCTACCATGATTTCAGGGCCGCCCCGCCGCCGCAGCGGGTGATCAAGCTCTGCCGGGCCGAAGCCTGCCAGGCGCTCGGCTGCGAGGCGCTGGTCGAAGATCTCGCCCGTGAGCACGGCATCGCCGTCGATGGCGGGCCTGCCGACGACGCCGTGGTCGAAACGGTGTATTGTCTCGGCAATTGCGCGCTCGGGCCTGCGGCCCTGGTCGATGGCGAATTGATCGGGCGCGTCGACGCCGCCCGCATCGCCGGGCTCTGCCAGCACGGAAGGGCGCAATCATGAGCGCCGCACCCGTCAGAATCTTCGTGCCGATCGATGCGGCCGCGCTTTCGGTGGGGGCCGAGGCGGTCGCCCAGGCCGTCGCCCGCGAGGTCGGGGCGCGCGGCCTCTCCGCCGAGATCTTCCGCAACGGCTCGCGCGGCATGCTCTGGATGGAGCCGCTGGTCGAGGTCGAGACAGCGGAAGGCCGCATCGCCTACGGGCCGGTCGCGGCAAAGGACGTCGCGGCGCTGTTTGACGCAGGGCTTGCAACAGGCGGTGCCCATCCGCTGCGCCTCGGCAAGACCGAAGAGCTCGACTGGATGAAGCGCCAGCAGCGGCTGACCTTCGAGCGCGTCGGCGTCATCGACCCACTCTCGATCGCCGATTATCGCGCCCATGGCGGCTTTGCGGGCCTGCAAAAGGCGCTTTCGCTCACCGGCCAGGACATCGTGCAGACCGTCAAGGCTTCCGGCCTGCGCGGGCGCGGCGGCGCCGGCTTCCCGACCGGCATCAAGTGGCAGACGGTCCACGATGCCAGGGCCGACCAGAAATACATCGTCTGCAACGCCGACGAGGGCGATAGCGGCACCTTCGCCGACCGCATGCTGTTCGAGGGCGACCCCTACCTCGTGATCGAGGGCATGGCGATCGCGGCCATCGCCGTCGGCGCGACGCGCGGCTACATCTATCTGCGCTCGGAATATCCGCACGCGTTCCGCACGCTGCAGCGCGCGATCCTCAAGGCGGAAGCCGCTGGCATGATCGGCGCCTCCGTTCTCGGCAGCGGCCACGCCTTCCATCTCGAGGTCCGGCTCGGCGCCGGCGCCTATATCTGCGGCGAGGAGACCTCGCTGCTCGAAAGCCTCGAAGGCAAGCGCGCCATCGTCCGGGCGAAGCCGCCGCTGCCGGCCTTGCAGGGCCTGTTCGCCAAGCCGACGATCGTCAACAACGTGCTCTCCTTCGCGGCCGTGCCATGGATTCTCGACCATGGTGCACAGGCCTATGCGGATTACGGCATGGGCCGCTCGCGCGGCACGCTGCCGATCCAGCTCGGCGGCAACGTCAGGCGCGGCGGTTTGATCGAGCTCGCCTTCGGCATCTCGCTGCGCGAGATCATCGAGGATATGGGCGGCGGCACGCTCTCGGGGAGGCCGATCCGGGCCGTGCAGGTCGGCGGGCCGCTTGGCTCTTATCTCACCGCCGGGCAGCTCGACGTGCAGATGGATTACGAGGCATTGGCAGCGATGCGCGCCATGCTGGGCCATGGCGGCATCGTCGTCTTCGACGACAGCGTCGACATGGCCAAACAGGCGCGCTTCGCCTTCGAATTCTGCGCCAAGGAAAGCTGCGGCAAGTGCACGCCCTGCCGCATCGGCGCGACGCGCGGCGTCGAGGTGATGGACCGCATCATCGCCGGCGCCGAGGTGCCGAAGAACATCGCCGTGCTGCGCGATCTCTCCAAGCTGATGACCGACGCCTCGCTCTGCGCGATGGGCGGGCTGACGCCGATGCCGGTGATGAGCGCGCTCAACCATTTCCCCGAGGATTTCGACCGTCCTCCCAGCCCACTGCAAGAAATTGCGATGGCAGCCGAGTGAGGAGGCAGCGATGAGCCTGATCAAGGAAATCGACTACGGCACGCCGATCCGGCTCTCCGAGAAGACGGTGACGCTGAGCATCGACGGCCAGCGCGTCACGGTGCCGGCCGGCACCTCGGTGATGGCGGCGGCGATGAGCCTGGGTACCAAGATCCCCAAGCTTTGCGCCACCGACTCGCTCGAACCCTTCGGCTCCTGCCGGCTCTGCCTCGTCGAGATCGAGGGAAGGCGCGGCACGCCCGCGTCATGCACGACCCCGGCCGAAGACGGCATGGTCGTGCGCACCCAGTCGGAGAACCTATCGGGCCTGCGTAAGGGCGTGATGGAGCTCTACATCTCCGACCACCCGCTGGACTGCCTGACCTGCTCCGCCAATGGCGATTGCGAATTGCAGGACATGGCCGGCGCCGTGGGCCTCCGCGAAGTGCGCTACGGCTATGAGGGCGAGAACCATGTTTTCGCAGAGGGTAAGGACGGTGCGGTCAACGAGAACTGGCTCGCGAAGGACACCTCCAACCCCTACTTCACCTATGATCCGTCGAAATGCATCGTCTGCAATCGCTGCGTGCGCGCTTGCGAGGAGGTGCAGGGCACCTTCGCTCTGACGATCACCGGCCGCGGCTTCGACTCGCGCGTCGCCGCGGGCCCGACCGATTTCCTCGGTTCCGAATGCGTCTCCTGTGGCGCCTGCGTGCAGGCCTGCCCGACGGCGACGCTGATGGAGAACAAGGTCATCGAATACGGCCAGCCGGAGCATTCGGTGGTCACGACCTGCGCCTATTGCGGCGTCGGCTGCTCGTTCAAGGCCGAGATGCAGGGCGACCGCGTCATCCGCATGGTGCCCTACAAGGACGGCAAGGCGAATGAGGGCCATAGCTGCGTCAAGGGCCGCTTCGCCTGGGGCTACGCCACCCATACCGACCGCATGACCAAGCCGATGATCCGGGCGAAGATCACGGATCCCTGGCGCGAGGTCTCGTGGGAAGAGGCGATCAACTACGCGGCCTCCGAGTTCAAGCGCATCCAGGCGAGATACGGCCGCGAGTCAGTCGGCGCCATCACGTCGTCGCGCTGCACCAACGAGGAGGTCTTCCTCGTCCAGAAGCTGGTGCGCGCCGCCTTCCGCAACAACAATGTCGATACCTGCGCCCGCGTCTGCCACTCGCCGACCGGCTATGGCCTGAGGACGACGCTCGGCACCTCGGCCGGCACGCAGGATTTCAAGTCGGTCGCCAAGTCCGACGTCATCCTCGTCATCGGCGCCAACCCGACCGACGGCCACCCGGTCTTCGCCTCGCGGATGAAGAAGCGCATCCGCCAGGGCGCAAGGCTGATCGTCGCCGACCCCCGCCGGATCGACATGGTGCAGTCGCCCCACGTCAAGGCGGACTATCATCTGCCGCTCAGGCCCGGCACGAACGTCGCCCTGCTCAATGCGCTCAGCCATGTCGTCGTCACCGAAGGGCTGATCGACGAGGCCTATGTCCGCGAGCGCTGCGACCTCGGCGATTTCGAGCACTGGGCCCGCTTCGTCGCCCGCGAGGAGAACTCGCCGGAGGCGAGCGAGCAGTACACCGGCGTGCCGGCGGGCGATGTCCGCGCCGCCGCGCGGCTCTATGCGACGGGCGGCAACGGCGCGATCTATTACGGCCTCGGCGTCACCGAGCACAGCCAGGGCTCGACCACCGTGATGGCGATGGCGAACCTCGCCATGGCGACCGGCAATATCGGCCGCGACGGCGTCGGCATCAATCCGCTGCGCGGGCAGAACAATGTGCAGGGCTCCTGCGACATGGGTTCCTTCCCGCACGAGTTCTCGGGCTACCGCCACGTCTCGGACGACGCCACAAGGCAGGTCTTCGAAATGATGTGGGGCGTGCCGCTCGATGCCGAGCAGGGCCTGCGCATCCCCAACATGCTGGACGAGGCGGTCGAGGGCACGTTCAAGGGCCTCTATGTCCAGGGCGAGGACATCGCCCAGTCCGACCCCAACACCAAGCACGTCACGGCGGGGCTGGCCGCGATGGAATGCGTCGTCATCCAGGACATCTTCCTGAACGAGACGGCGAAATACGCCCATGTCTTCCTGCCGGGCGCCTCCTTCCTGGAGAAGGACGGCACCTTCACCAATGCCGAGCGCCGCATCAACCGCGTCCGGCAGGTGATGGCGCCGCTCCCCGGCAAGGACGAGTGGCAGGTCACGATCGATCTGGCGCGGGCGCTCGGCTACGAGATGTCCTACGCCCATCCCGGCGAGATCATGGACGAGATCGCTCGGCTGACGCCGAGCTTCGCCGGCGTCTCCTACGACAAGCTGGAGAAGCTCGGCTCGGTGCAGTGGCCCTGCAACGAGAAGGCGCCGACCGGCACGCCCCTGATGCATGTCGACCGCTTCGTGCGCGGCAAGGGCAAGTTCATGATCACCGAGTTCGTGCCGACGGAGGAACGCACCGGGCCCCGCTTCCCGCTGCTGCTCACCACCGGCCGCATCCTGTCGCAATACAATGTCGGCGCGCAGACGCGGCGCACCGAGAACGGCGCCTGGCATGACGAGGACGTGCTGGAGATCCACGCCTTCGACGCCGAGAGCCGCGGTATCCGCGACGGCGATCTCGTCGCGCTTGCCAGCCGCTCGGGCGACATCGCGCTCAGGGCCGTGATCTCCGAGCGCATGCAGCCGGGCGTCGTCTACACCACCTTCCACCACGCCAAGACCGGCGCCAACGTCATCACCACCGACTTCTCGGACTGGGCGACGAACTGCCCGGAATACAAGGTCACCGCCGTCGAGGTCCGGCGCACCAATGCCTGGTCCGCCTGGCAGGAGAAGAATTTCGAGGAAGACGTGACCCTGCGGCGGATCGCGGAGCGCCTGCCCGATGCCGCGGAATAACGCGCCCGCCCAGCCGCCGGCCTCTGCCGCCGTCGCGGCGCAGCCGTTGCGCTTCGGCGCGGCGCGCGAGGGCGGCCGCGAGATCGAGGTCGCGGTCGAGACGCCGGTCAACATCGTCTACGGCAACATGCCCTATGCGGTGATGATGGCGAGCCCGTCCGACCTGGAGGACTTCGTCACCGGCTTCAGCCTGACCGAAGGCATCGTGCGCGGCGCCGACGAAATCCGCACTATTGCCGTCGAGCCGAAGGACGAGGGCGTCATCGTCACCGTCACGCTCGCGCCCGGCCGCTTCCGCGAGCATCTGGCGCGCCGGCGCAATCTGTCGGGCCGGACCTCCTGCGGACTCTGCGGCGTCGAGACCATCGAGGAGATTCCGCTCGCCGATGCCGCAACGCGGGCTTCCCGTGCCGTTGCCGCCTCCGCGATCGAGACGGCGCTTGCCGCGCTCGACAAGCATCAGCCGCTGAACCAGCTCACCCGCGCCGTCCATGCCGCCGCCTGGTGCGATGCCGCCGGCACCGTCATCGCGGTGCGCGAGGATGTCGGCCGGCACAATGCGCTCGACAAGCTGATCGGTGCGCGGCTGCGCGCCGGAGTTGATGCCAGCGACGGCTTCCTGCTCGTCACCAGCCGCGCCTCGTTCGAGATGGTCGAGAAGGCGGCGATCTTCGGCGCGGGCACGCTGGTCGCGATCTCCGCGCCGACCTCGCTCGCGATCGAGCGGGCCAAGCATCTCGGCCTGACACTCGCCGCCGTGGCGCGGCGCGACGGCTGCATCGTCTTCGCCGGCGCGCTCGCGCCCGAGCCGGAGACCATCGCCCGATGACGGAGGCTACGCTGACCGAAGGGCACGACGCGGCCGATCATCACGAGGACAACGTCGCGAAGCTCCGGCGCATGGCCGGGCAGATCGCCGATTTCTTCAAGGTCTATCCGGAGGAGGAGGCTGCCGCCTCCGTCGCCGATCACATCAACCAGTTCTGGACGGCACGGATGCGCGGGGATTTCCTCGCCGCCTTCGCCGCACGTCCGGAGGACCTCCCGCCCCTTCTGCGGCGCGTGCTGCCGCGGATCAAGCCGGGGCGCGGCGGTTAGCGGGCCAGGCGCCGCCTTAGGGCGGCGCGGAGATTGCAACGAGCCGGGAACCTACCCGGCCCGACAGCGAAGCTTTGGGGAAAGGAAACGGGGAATGAGCATCGCACAGGATATCGGTCAGGTCGGAGGCGGCGTCGGCCTGCTCGACCGTGAACGGACCATCGCCAAACCGGGCTTCAACCGCTGGCTCGTGCCGCCGGCGGCCTTGTGCATCCATCTGTGCATCGGCATGGCCTACGGCTTCTCGGTGTTCTGGCTGCCGCTGAGCCAGGCGATCGGCATCACCAAGCCGGTGGCCTGCGCGGCGGATGTCGGCCTGATCGGCTCGCTGTTCACCACGGCCTGCGACTGGAAGGTCGCCGATCTCGGCTGGATGTACACGCTGTTCTTCGTGTTCCTCGGCTCCTCCGCGGCGATCTGGGGCGGCTGGCTCGAGCGCGTCGGCCCGCGCAAGGCGGCCTTCGTCTCGACTTTGTGCTGGTGCGGCGGCCTGCTGATCTCGGCGCTCGGCGTCTACTGGCACCGGCTCTGGCTGATGTGGCTGGGCTCCGGCGTGATCGGCGGCATCGGACTCGGGCTGGGCTACATCTCGCCGGTCTCGACGCTGGTGAAGTGGTTCCCGGACCGGCGCGGCATGGCCACGGGCATGGCGATCATGGGCTTCGGCGGCGGCGCGATGATCGGCTCCCCGCTCGCCGACATGCTGATGAACACCTTCAAGACCCCGGCCTCCGTCGGCGTCTGGCAGACCTTCGTCGCCATGGCCGCGATCTACTTCGTCTTCATGATGGCCGGCACCTTCGGCTACCGCGTGCCGCCGGCCAACTGGCGCCCCGACGGCTGGACCCCGCCGGCGACCCAGAACGCCATGATCACGTCGGGCCATGTCCATCTCCAGAACGCGCACAAGACCAAGCAGTTCTGGCTGATCTGGGCGGTGCTCTGCCTCAACGTCTCCGCCGGCATCGGCGTGCTCGGCATGGCCTCGCCGATGCTGCAGGAGATCTTCGCGGGCTCCCTGATCGGCAAGCCCGAGATCGGTTTCTCCGCCCTCGACGCCGGGCAGAAGACGCAGATCGCCACCATCGCGGCGGCCTTCGTCGGCCTGCTCTCGCTGTTCAACATCGTCGGCCGCTTCTTCTGGGCCTCGCTGTCGGACAAGCTCGGCCGCAAGCTGACCTACGCGACCTTCTTCGGGCTCGGCATCCTGCTCTACGCGCTCTCGCCCTGGGCGGCGCATGCCGGGTCGCTGGCGCTGTTCGTCGGCTTCTTCTGCATCATCCTGTCGATGTATGGTGGCGGCTTTGCGACCGTGCCGGCCTATCTCGCCGACATGTTCGGCACGCAGTTCGTCGGCGCCATCCATGGCCGCCTGCTGACCGCGTGGTCGACCGCCGGCATCATCGGCCCTGTCGTGGTGAACTACATCCGCGAGGCGCAGATCAATGCCGGCGTGCCGCGCGCGCAGGTCTATGACCGCACCATGTACATCCTCGCGGGCATGCTGGTGCTGGGCTTCCTCTGCAACCTGCTGGTCCGGCCGGTCGCCACGAAGTGGTTCATGAAGGATGCCGAGGTCGCCGCCCTGCAGGCGCGGTCGGCCAATGCCAGCGCGACGACCCATTACGGTTCGCACGGCATCGGCAAGGGCGGGCTCAACGGCGGCGCCCTGCTCGCCTGGGCGGTGGTCGGCCTGCCGATCGCCTGGGGCGTCTGGATCACGCTGTCGAAGTCGCTGGCGCTGTTCCGCTGAGCACAGCGCGACACTGGACCGTGTTGATTTTACACGAACCCCCCGCGTCATCCCGGACAATCCGCGCAGCGGCGCTGATCCGGGATCCATCGTAGAGCTCCGCGGCCCGTCGTCATCCCGGGGGAAGCCCGGGATGACGACGTGGTTCCGAGAAAAATCAGCACGCTCCAATCTATACTGGGGCCCGCATCGAGCGATCGGTGCGGGCTTTCTCCATGGCCGCAAAGCGTTCGGCCTTGGGGAGACCGCGCCTATTTCAGCGACAAGGCTACCGATCCGGCGATCGGGTCGGTGACGCCGAGGCCGCCTCCCAAATCATCGAGCGTCTGACGGAAGCTGTTGAGCGTGGCGATCATCTGCGGACGGGCCTCCGCCAGCGCCTCGACGCTCTCCCATTCGGCGATAATGCAGTAGCGCCCATCTCCGGCCCCAATGATGTTCGCATGCCGCAGGCCCGGCCAGTCCGCGGCGACATTGCGATGAGCATCGAGAAAGGCGGTCTCCATCCCCGGCTTTACCTTGAAGCGAACGGCATTGAATGCGGTCATGGCAGCCTCCAGCGTTCGGGACCATGACCTTACGGCAATCCAGCCTGCTTGTCCTCCTGACTAGCGGGCACCGGTGAACCCGACTCGCCTTGGGCCGTTGTGAAAGGGTAGCGTTCCAAGCGCAGCATACCCATCCGAACCAGAACAGGAGACGGCGTCATGGCGATCAACAAGACAGGCTCGGCCCATTGGGAAGGTGGCATCAAGGATGGCAAGGGCTCGATCTCGACCGAGACCGGCGCGCTCAGCGCCTATCCTTACGGCTTTTCCAGCCGCTTCGAGGGCAAGCCCGGCAGCAACCCCGAGGAGCTGATCGGCGCTGCACATGCCGCCTGCTTCACCATGGCGCTCTCGCTGATCCTGGGCGAGGCCAATCTCAAGGCCGACGCGCTCGACACCACGGCGCGGGTGACGCTCGACAAGCTCGATGACGGCTATGCCATCACCGCGATCCATCTAACGCTGAAGGCCAAGGTGCCCGGCACCGATCAGGCGACCTTCCAGTCGCTGGCCGACAAGGCCAAGGCCGGCTGCCCGGTCTCGAAGCTGTTCAAGGCGCCGATCACGCTCGAAGCGACGCTGGTGGGCTAAAGCTCGCGAACCACCACGTCATGCTCGCCCTTGTGGCGAGCATCCACGTCTTGAACACCGTCCTCGTCGAATGAAGACGTGGATGGTCGGGACAAGCCCGACCATGACGGGAATGTCGTGTTCATGGGCTCCCTGGCTCATTGCTGCGCAATGTCCCCAGAATGTCGCCTCACGCCTCAGGCGAAGTGGCAGGACACCTCGACACCGCCGATCGGCCGCAGTTCCGGCGGCTCGATGCGGCAGCGATCGGCGGCGAGCGAGCAGCGCGGGTTGAAGCTGCAGCCCGGCGGCGGGTTGATCGGGCTGGGCACTTCGCCGGACATCGGCCGACGCTCCCGGTTCGGCCGCTCGACATCGGGAATCGTGTCGAGCAGCAGCCGCGTATAGGGGTGGCGCGGCCGGGTGAAGACCTCCTCGGCCGGCCCCGCCTCGACGAAACGCCCGAGATACATGATGGCGAGATCGTCCGACATGTGGCGGACGACCGAGAGGTTGTGGCTGATGAAGAGATAGGTCAGCCCGAATTCCTTCTGGAGCCGGACCATCAGGTTGAGAATCTGGGCCTGCACGGAGACGTCCAGCGCCGAGGTCGGCTCGTCGCAGACGAGGAAGTCGGCCTCGGTCGCGAGCGCTCGCGCGATCGAGATGCGCTGGCGCTGGCCGCCGGAGAAGGCGTGCGGGTATCGGCTCGCATCGGTGCGCGAGAGGCCGACGACCTCCAGAAGGTCTCCGACGCGCTGCTGCGTGCTCTCGGTGTCCGGCCGCAGCTTCAATTCGCGGATCGGCTCGGCGATGATGTCGCCGACGCGCCAGCGCGGATTGAGCGAGGCATAGGGGTCCTGGAAGATCATCTGCACGCGCGGCGGGCCGAACGACCCATCGGCGCGGCGGATGTCGCGGAAATCGAGCATGCCCTGGGTCGGCCGCTGCAGGCCCACGACCATGCGCGCCAAAGTCGATTTCCCGCAGCCGGATTCGCCGACGATGCTGAAGGTGGTGCCGCGCTTGACCGTGAAGGAGACATTCTCGACCGCGCGCAGGATGCGGCGGGGCTCCTTGGAGAACAGGCGTGACAGCGCCGGCGCCGAGACGTCGAAGCGGCAGGAGGCGGAGGCGACATCGAGGATGATGTCGCCGCCGGGCGCCGTATCGATCATGGCCGGCTGCGGCATGGCCTCACCCTGCGTGAGCGTCGTCACGGTATCACGCATGCACGGCCTCCTTCAGCGGGAAATGGCAGGCGGCGGCGTGGCTCGACACCGGCAGCCCGGGCTTGTGATCCCGGCAGAACGGCTCGACCCGGCCGCAGCGCGGATTGAAGGCGCAGCCGGAGGGGATCGCGTTGAGGCGCGGCATGGCGCCGTCGATCTGGTTGAGGTGCTCGTGGCGGACGTGGACGCTCGGGATCGAGGCCATCAGCCCGGCGGTGTAGGGATGGTGGGGCCGGCGCGTCACTTCTTCGACCGGGCCGATCTCGACGACGCGGCCGGCATACATCACCGCGACGCGATCGGCCGTCTCCGCGATGACGCCCATGTCGTGCGTGACCAGCATGATCGCCGTGCCGTGCTCGCGGCAGAGCCGCTTCAGCAAGGTGGTGATCTGCGCCTGGATCGAGACGTCGAGCGCGGTCGTGGGCTCATCGGCGATGATCAGCGAGGGCTCGGCGCAGAGCGCGAGCGCGATGACGACGCGCTGGCGCATGCCGCCGGAAAACTGGTGCGGGTAGCTGTCGATGCGCGACTCGGCGGCGGGGATGCCGACCTCCTTCAACAGGTCGAGCGCACGCTTGCGCGCCTCCGCCCTGCTCACCGGCAGATGCGTCAGGATCGTCTCGACGATCTGGTCGCCGACCTTGAGCAGCGGATGCAGCGAGGTCAGCGGGTCCTGGAAGATCGCGCCGATGCGCCGGCCGCGCAGCCTGCGCATCGCCTCCGCCGGGAGGTTGTCGATGCGCTGCCCGGAGAGGTGGATCTCGCCGCCGGCAATGCGCCCCGGCGGATCGAGCAGGCCGATCACCGCCGTGCCGGTCAGCGACTTGCCCGCGCCGGACTCGCCGACCACGCCGAGGATCTCGCCCGGCGCGATGTCGAAGGAGACGCCGTCCAGCGCCGTCAACGCGCCGTGGCGGCCGTCGAAGACGATGCGCAGATCACGCACCGACAGAAGAGGCGCTGCGGCGGGAGCGGTCATGCAAGGACCTCGCTGCGTTCGATCGCGTAGCTCGACGAGAAGATCTCGCTCATCGGCGGGTGGCCCAGGGTGCGCTCGGGATAGCGCGCCATCACGCCTTCGAACTGCTTCTGGGCGCGAGCATTGTCGGCCGCCTCGTCCTGCGCCGGGATGGTCCGGTTTTCCATGACGAAGCGCCCATCGATCACCACCGTGGAGAAGTCGCGGCCATGGCCGGTCAGCATCATCGTCTGAATGGGATCGATGACCTGCCCGCTATGGGGCCGATCGAGATCGAAAACGGTGATGTCGGCGCGCGCGCCGGGCTGGAGGCGGCCGAGATCGGGCCGCTGCAGCGCGTCGGCGCCGCCGATGGTGGCGGCGTCGTAATAATCCTCGGAGCGGACGGCGGCGACATTGCCGGCCATGGTGCGAGCGAGGATCATGCCGGTCTGAAGGTTCATCACCATGTCGGGCGGGCTCGTATCCGTGCCCATGGCGATATTGAGCCCCATGGCGCGGTAGCGGCCGAAATGGTCGATCGCATTGCCGTGCCGCCCGGAGACCAGCGGGCAATGGACGATGCTCGCGCCGGAATCGCGGATGATATCGAGGTCGCGGCCGGGACGCTCGATCAGCCGGCTGCCGGAGACGACGGTGCCGTGCGGCAAGAGGCAGCGTTCGTTGAGGAAACCGAGGCTCTCCAGCCATTCCGGCGGGCTCATGCCGTGCTGGGCGAGGACAAGGTCGTATTCGATCTTCGACTGGCAGCAATGCAGCCGAACGGGAACATCGAACTCGCGCGAGGCCGCTGCCGTGCGGCGCAGCAGTTCGGCCGTCGAGGTCTCGATGCGATCCGGCGCGAACATCGCGCGGATCAGCCCGCCGGCCGCGCCCTCATGACGCCCAGCGAAGTCGATGGCGGCGTCGAGCTCGGCGAGGCCCCGCGCCTCGTCGTAGTGGGTGACGACGCGACCATCGGCCTCGACGAGCTGGTTTCCGGTGCGATAGGCCGGGCCGAGATAGGCGCGCAGGCCGAGATCGGCAGCGGCCTGTGCCGCATCCTCGAACTCCTGAACCGTCTCGCCCCAGGCGCGGTAGAACAGCGAGGCGATCGGCAGCGCCGTGGTGATGCCGTTGCGGATCAGCTGAGAGAAAGCGTAGCGCTTCTGGAAGGCCAGCTCCTCGCGCGTGTACATCTCGTAGGGACCGGCATCGAGATAGCTGCGCGGCCAGACGCGGCCTTTCTTCCAGGCCGGCTGGTTGTCATAGGCGAGGATGGTGGTGTCGAGGTCGGAGAGCGCGTCGCAATCGACGAAGCCCGGCCCGATCAGCGCATTGCCGTAGTCGATGCGGCGCGCGACTTCTCCGGGGAAGCCGTGGCCGACGAAGACGACCGCGCCGTCCTCGAAGACGACCTCGCCGTTTTCGTAGAGCCGGTGGCGGCCGTCCTTGTGGCCGACGACCCAGCGCGCCGTCATCAGGATGCGGCCCTCGGGCCGCCTGGCTGCCTGCAGGCTCACGGAGCGGTCCTCACCGAGACGCCGTCGCGTGCGACGATCCGGCCGCGCTTGACCACGCGGCGCTTGGGCGAGCGGGTGACGATCAGCTCCGCCAGCGTCTCGCCGGGCATGACGACGAAATCAGCGGCCTTGCCTTCGGCGAGCCCATAATCGGCGATCTCCATCACCTTGGCGCCTTCGGTGGTGCAGACGTCCAGGCCGAGCTTGAGCTCGTCATCGCGGCGGAAATTGTTGCGCAGGCCGATAAACATGGCGCGCTCGACCATGTCGGCATTGCCGTAGGGGCCCCAGGTGTCGCGGATGCCATCGGAACCCGAGCAGACGCGCACGCCGGCCTCCAGCAGCTTCTTGACCGGGGGCGCCGCGCTGCGCGACGGAGCCGTCGTCATGATCGCGATGTCGAGTTCGGCGAGTTGCGCGATCAGCGGGTCGACCAGCGCCGCATCGGGCGATCCCAGGCAGAAGGCGTGGCTGATCGTGACCTTGCCGTTCATGCCGAGCGCGCGGGTGCGCTCGATGATCAGGTCCATCGAGAAGGCGCCCATCTCGCCGGGCTCGTGCAGGTGGATGTCGAGCGGCTTGCCGTAGCTCTGGCAGAGCGCGAAGACCGCATCGAGATGGCCCTTCGGGTCGCGGTCGATGCCGCAAGGGTCGAGCCCGCCGACGATCTCGCAGCCCGCCTTCATCGCCTGGTCCATCAGCTCCAGCGTGCCGGGGCGGCGCAGCAGGCCGGATTGCGGGAAGGCGACCAGCTCGATGTCGACGATGTCTCGGTAGGCATCGCGGGTCTGCATCACGCCCTCGACGCCCCAGAGCCCGAGATCGGTATCGACATCGACATGGCTGCGGATATGGGTCGTGCCCATCAGGGAGGATTGGATGGTCTGGCGCGCCGACTGGCGGGTCGGATCGATGTCGAGGCGCTTCTTGTTCAGGCGCTCGTTGTCGATCTTGTCGAGCAGCTTCGGGCCGACCTCATTGACGTACCAGGGCTGGCCCCAGAGGCTCTTGTCGAGATGGGTATGCGCCTCGACGAGGCCGGGGATGACGATCTCGCCGCGTCCGTCCTCCACCGCGACGCCGGCGGGGGCTGTCAGGTTTGCTCCGACCCGAGCGATCTTGCCGTTTTCGATCAGCACATCGGTGGCGGGGCCGGCATGGGGACGGACATTGCGCAGCAGCAGGGAGGCGGTCATCGCAGGCTTTTCCTCGTGATCTCGTTCTTTGGCCGTGGGCACACGCCGTCATTCCGGGGCGCTGCGCAGCAGCGAGCCCGGAACCCATGAACACAGGTGGCCTTTGTTGGGGCACGACGATGCGCGCGCCTCTTTGAGCAACTCCGGTGTTCATGGGTTCCGGGCTCAGGCCTGCGGCCTGCCCCGGAATGACGGCGTGGTTCGAGAGCGGGCATCATCACCGCAGCTTCGGGTTCAGCGCGTCGCGCAGCCAGTCGCCGAGCAGGTTGACCGAGAGCACGATCAGCCCGAGCTGCAGCGAGGGGAAGACGACGAGCCACCAGGAGCCGGAGAACAGGTACTGGTTGCCGATGCGGATCAGCGTGCCCAGCGAAGGCTGGGTGATCGGCATGCCGACGCCGAGGAAGGACAGCGTCGCCTCAGAGAGGATGGCGAGGCCGAGATTGAGCGTGGCCGAGACCAGCACCGGCGTCATCGTGTTGGGCAGGATATGGCGGCCCATGATGCGGGTGGCGGGCACGCGGATGATCCGGGCGGCCAGCACATATTCCTTGCGGCGCTCGACCATGGTGAGCGCGCGCACGGTGCGGGCGTACTGCACCCAGCTCGTCAGCGCGATCGAGAGCACGAGCACCACGGCGGCGAAGGGCTCGCGCAGGGCCGGCGGCAGCATCTCGCGGAAGATCGCGGAGACCAGGATCGCCATCAGCAGCGTCGGGATCGAGAGCACGGTGTCGCCGAGGCGCATCAGCAGGTTGTCGACGCGCCCGCCATAGAAGCCGGCGCAAAGCCCGATCGAGACGCCGACCAGCATCGACACGACGACGGCGGAGAAGCCGATGATCAGCGAGATGCGCGAGCCGTAGAGGATGGCGGAGAGCACGTCGCGGCCCTGCGGATCGGTGCCGAGCAGGAAGGGCCACTCGCCGCCCTCCTGCCAGATCGGCGGGATTTCGGCCTTATCGATGAAGATCTGCGTGAGGTCGTAGGGATTCTGCGGCGCGATCAGCGGTGCGAAGAGCGCGCTCAGCACCAGCAGCGCCAGCACCAGCGCCGAGAGCCAGGCGACCGGGGTGTGGCAGAAGCTCCAGCCGATGTCGCTGTCGAGGAAACGGCGCAGGCGGCCGGGTTTCTTGACGATGTCAGCGGGCCGGGTCTTCTCAACGAGCATTGACGCCTCCCGTGAGCGCGTCCTCGCGCAGGCGCGGATCGACCCAGGCATAGGTCAGGTCGACCAGCGTGTTGAGCGTGACGAAGATGAAGGAGACGACGATCAGATAGGCCGCCATCACCGGGATATCGACGAAGGTCACGGCCTGGACGAAGAGCATGCCCATGCCCGGCCACTGGAACACGGTCTCGGTCACCAGCGCGAAGGCGATGAGGTTGCCGATCTGAAGGCCGGTGACGGTGATGACCGGCATCAGGCAGTTGCGCAGCGCGTGGCCGAAATGGACGGCGCGGGACGGCAGGCCACGGGCGCGGGCGAAGCGGATGAAATCGGTGCGCATCGTCTCCAGCATCTCGGCGCGCACGAGGCGCATCACCAGCGTGATCTGGAAGAGCGAGAGCGTGATGCCGGGCAGGACCAGCGCCTTGCGACCGGACGATGTGAGGAAGCCGGTGCTCCACCAGCCGAGTTGGACGACCTCGCCGCGCCCGAAGGCGGGTAGCCATTGCAGCGAGACCGAGAAGACGAGGATGAAGAGGATGCCGAGCGCGAAGCTCGGCAAGGAGACGCCGAGCACCGAGATGAACTGCAGTGCCTTGGCAAGCCAGCTGTCGCGTCGGATCGCGGTGTAGACGCCGAGCGGGATGCCGATGGCGAGCGAGAGGAAGGTCGCGACCAGCACGAGCTCGAAGGTCGCCGGGAAGCGTTCCGAGATCAGCGTGAAGACGTCCTGCTGGTTGCGGTAGGAAATGCCGAAATCGCCCCGCGCCGCGTTGCCGACGAAGGTCGCGAACTGCATCACGAAGCCTTTGTCGAGCCCGAGCCGGGTCCGCAGCTCGTCGCGCTGCTGCTGGCTCGCCTGCTCGTTCAGCATCAGCTCGACGGGATCGCCGACGAAGCGGAAGATCAGGAAGGCGAGGAAGGCCACCGCCAGCATGACGCCGGCGGCGTTGAGCAGTCGCTTGAAGAGGAAGGCCGGCATCGGGTGGGCTCCTGTTCCCCTGCCGTCATTCCCGGGCTTCGCAAAGCGAAGACCCGGGAATCTCAGGACGAGAGGGCGCTGGTTTCCGAGATGGCCGGGTCAAGCCCAGCCATGACGTCGCCGCCGCCTCACTTCATCATGGTCAGCCAAAGCCGCGGCTTGTTGTCCGAGGCCTGCACGGTCGAGGCGACGGTGGAGCGCATCGCCCAGGCCATCGGCTGCTGGTGCAACGGGATGAAGAGATGCTCGGCCTTGGCGATCTTGAGCGCCTCCTTCATCATCGGGATGCGCTTGGCGTCGTCGAGCTCGACGCCGGCCTTGTCGATCAGCGCGTCGATGCGCGGATCGCCCCAGTTGCCCCAGTTGAAGACGCCGCCGGTGCCGCTCTTCGAGCGCATCACCTGCACGAGCAGCGAATAGGCGTCGATCATCGGCTCGTTCGCCCAGCCGAAGGAGATCACGTCGAACTCGCCCTTCACGCGCTTGGGCGCCTGCTGGCTGCGCGGCGCCATGCTGAGATTGGGCTTGAGGCCGGCGCGCGACCACATCGAGGCGACCGCCTGGCAGAACTCCTCCTCGTTGACGAGGGAGTCGCTCTGGCAGTTCATCTGGAAGGAGAAGCCGTTGGGGTAGCCGGCATCGGCCAGGAGCTTCTTGGCGCCGTTCAGGTCGAAGGGCAGCCGGTCGTCCTGCGAGAGCTCATAGCCGGGGATGGCGGGAGCGACGAGCGCGCCGGTGTTGCGCGAGAGGCCGCGCATCGCCCGCTTCTGGACCGCGTCGATGTCGATGGCGCGATAGAGTGCTTCGCGCACCTTGATGTCCTTGAAGGGGTTCTTGTCCTTCATGTCGCTCTCGAAGAGCTTGTCGGTCAGGTTGAAGGCGAAGAAGACCGAGCGCAGTTCGTTGGTCTGCAGCACCTTGACGTCCGGCGAGGCGGAGAGGCGCGGCAGGTCCTGCAGCGGGGCGACGTTGGTGAAGTCGATCTCGCCGGAAAGCAGCGCCGCGACCCGCGTCGAGGACGAGGTGATCGGCGTGAATTCGATCTTGTCGATGTTGTGCTGCGGCTTGTCCCACCAGCTCGGGTTCTTGGCGAAGACGGTCTTGGAATCGGCGCGGCGGCTTTCGACGAAGAACGGCCCGGTGCCGTTGGCGTTGTCGGTGGCGTAGCCCTTCACGCCCTTGCCGGAATCGGTGGGGAGCAGCGAGTTGTTGGCCTCCATCCACTCCTTGTCGAAGATGAAGATGTTGGTGAGGTCGTTGAGCAGCAGCGGATAGGGGCCGTTGACCTCGATCTCGACGGTATAGTCGTCGATCTTCTTCGAGGATTTATAGGCCGGCAGGTTGCCCTTGAGCGGCGAGTCCGCATGGGTGACGCGGGCCAGCGAGGCGATCACGTCATCGGCGGTGAACGGGTTGCCGTTGTGGAACTTGACGCCCTGGCGCAGCTTGAAGCGCCAGACGGTCGGCGACACCGTCTCCCATGATTCCGCCAGCGCCGGCTCGATCTTGAGGTCGCCGGTATAGCGCACCAGCCCCTCATAGACGTGGTTCAGCACCGACAGGGTGAAGGTCTCGCCGAAGGAATAGGGGTCGAGCGAGGCGATCTCGCGCGCCGCGCCCCATTTGAGCGTCTTCGCCTCGGCGGAACCCACCAGGGCAAAGGCGGCAACGGCCGCCAGCAACCAGGCCTTCTTCATCCAACTCTCCCCTTTTTGTTGACGGCCCGCCGCAGCACGCGGCCGGACCCTCGATCGTCATCTGCCGCCTCTTTAGGCACCGTGGCGTTTTGATCGCCATCTCGTGTGCGATTAGTAATCAAACTTGCATACGATATGAAGATCGTATTGTATGCGATTATTGAGCACAAGCGGAAACTGGATCGGAGCCCGCGATCGTGACATTGACGCTCCCGCAAACTGTCAGATCAGGACGAGGGAAGGCCGATATGGGCGAGCGTCGCACGCCGGTTCTGCGGGCCGAATCCGTATACAGGGCGCTCCGGCGCGCCATCATCGAGCAAGCGTTGAAGCCGGGCATCAAGCTGCCGGAGGATTCGATCGGCGAGCAGCTCGGCGTCAGCCGCACGCTGGTGCGCGAAGCCTTCGGGCGCCTTGCCGTCGAAGGGCTGGTCGAGCTGAAGCCCAATCGCGGCGCCTCCGTCGCCTATCCGACTCTGGAGGAAGCGCGCGACGTCTTCGAGGTCCGGCGCGGGCTGGAGCGGCTCGTGGCGGAGAACCTCGCCGGGCGCCTGACGGCGGCCCAGGCGGCCGAGCTCGAAGCCCATGTCGAGCAGGAAGAGAAGGCGCATGAGCAGGACGGGCCGGAATCGATCCGCCTTTCCGGCGAGTTCCACATCAAGCTCGCGATGATGACCGGCAACGCGCTGCTGCTGCGCTATGTCCAGGAAGCGTCGTCGCGCTGCTCGCTGATCCTGGCGATCTATGGGCGTCCCCATTCCAGCGAATGCGCGGTCTCCGAGCATCGCCAGCTCATCGAGGCGCTGCGCTCGGGCGACGCCGCCCGCGCCGCCGATTTGATGGACCACCATCTGCGCGCCGTCGTGACCCGCGCCTTGCTGACCCCGCGCGTCGAGCGGGACATCCGCGACGTGCTCGCCCCCTACGCCCGCAGCGAAGGATTGACCCCATCGTGACCGCCCACCCCACCGGACAGCCGCGCGCCGAAACCGCCCCCGGCATCGTCACCTTCGACTTCGCGGCACTGACCCCGCGCGAGCGCTACAAGCTCCTGATCGGCGCGGTCGTGCCGCGTCCGATCGCGCTGGTGACCACGGTCGACGAGCACGGCACGGTGAATGCCGCGCCGTTCTCCTTCTTCAACTGCCTCTCGGCCGATCCCGCAATCCTGGCTCTCGGCGTCGAGTACCGGCCCAGCGGCGCGCAGAAGGACACCGGCCGCAATGTCCGCCAGACCCTGGCCTTCACCGTGAACATCGTCTCCGACGCGCTGGTCGAAGGCATGAATGTCTGCGCGGTGCCTTTCGAGCCCGGTGCCGACGAGCTGGCGGAAGCCGGACTGACCGCGATGCCCGGCGTCAAGGTGCCCTGCCCCTGGATCGGCCAGGCGCCGGCGGCCTTCGAATGTCGGCATCACACCACGCTCGGCATCGGCAATTCGCGCGAGATCATCCTCGGCGAGGTCGTCTACGCGCATTTCCGCGCCGATACGATCGATCCGCAGAAGCTCTATGTCGATCCCGTCGCGCTCGACGCCGTCGGACGCATGGGCGGCCAGGGCTATGCGACGACGCGCGACTATTTCGACCTACCCACTCTGCCGGTCGAGACCTGGCGCACCGATCCCGGCGCTGCAAACAGGCGCAGCCGACGGAAATCGTAGCGAACACGCCTCGCCTCGCGGCTCTCCGGCAGACACAGCGCAAAGCTATGCACCAGACGCAGGCCAATTAGTCTTTGGTCTATTTGCTCTGCGCCGAGAACATTCCGCCCCCTGCACTCACGCCATGGCAGGGGCGGCCCTGATGCGCCATCCTGACACGAACCGGTCCAATCGGCCAGATCAAGGCCGGAATGACCGGAGGGCGGGCGACCTCACGTTTCAGGGAGAACGGGGCCATGTTCGAGACCATGTGCGCCGGGCGCAGAACCTCACGTCCCCTTCCGCGAGGTGACGCATGACAGCCACGACCGAGATCATCGACTTCAAGGTCGAGACGCCCGACGGCGCGGTGCTCCACGCCTTCAAGGAGGGCCATGGCCAGCCGCTGCTGCTCGTCAGCGGGCTGAGCGGCACGGCAACGTTCTGGACGGAGATCGCCGCGACGCTGTCGCGCTCCTTCCAGGTGATCCGCTTCGACCAGCGCGGCATCGGCTCCAGCACGCGCGGCGAAGCGCCCTGCGATATCGAGCTTCTGGCCCGCGACAGCCTGGCGGTCCTCGACGCCGCCGGCATCGAGCGCGCGGTCGTGCTCGGCCATTCCACGGGCGGCTGCATTGCCCAGCGGATCGCCAAGCTCGCTCCGGGGCGCCTCGACGGCCTGATCCTGAGCGCAAGCTGGCTCTCGCCCGGCCGGTTCCTGAGCGCCTTGTTCGGGGCGCGCCGCGCGATCCTCGATGCGGACCCCTACGCCTACGCCGCGATCTCCGTGCTCAGCGGCTATCAGCCGCGCTGGATCGAGCAGAACTGGCATATCTACGACGATGCGCTGGCATCGGCGCCCGTCAGCGAGCAGGCGAGGATTGTGACGCATGAGCGCATCGATGCCCTGCTCGCCTTCGACGGCTCGGCCGATATCGGCTCGCTGATGATGCCGGTGCTGGTGCTAGGCACGCGCGACGACATCGTCGTGCCCGTCTACCATCAGGAAGCGCTTGCCGCCGCCCTGCCCGGCTGCCGGCGCACCATCATGGAGACCGGCGGACATCTCTTCCCGGTCTCGCGCCCGGACGCCTTCACCGCCACCGTCGCGGAGTGGATCGGCGAGCTCTGAGGTGCGCGGCGAAAGGACCCATGCCGCCGCCGCGCGGCTTCGGGTTATGTAAGAATGCCTCCAAGTCGAAAAGACCTGACCATGCGAGCCATTCTCCCGAGCCTCCTCCTTATCCTGCCGTTCCTCAGTCAATCAGCCGCCGCGCAGGACGCCGCGGCCGGTGAACGATCCTTCAATAAGTGCCGCGCCTGCCACCAGATCGGCGAGGGCGCGCGCAACCTCGTCGGCCCCGAGCTCAACGGCCTGATCGGCCGGCATTCGGGCGCGGTCGAGGCCTACAGCTATTCCGCCGCCAACAAGAACTCCGGCCTGACCTGGGACGAAACCACCTTCACCGACTACATCAAGGACCCCAGGGCCAAGATTCCGGGCACCAAGATGATCTTCGCCGGCATCAAGGGCGAGAAGGAGATCAACGACCTGATCGCCTTCCTCAAGCAGTTCGACAAGGACGGCAAGAAGCTCTGAATTCCACTGCGACATCTGCAGATTTGGTCATATCCATAGGCCTGTCGTATCTCCTTCTGCTCGATCCACAGAGGAGATCATGATGGCCGGCCCCGCTGCACGGACGAGACCCCT
Source organism: Bosea sp. NBC_00550 (assembly GCF_026020075.1). NCBI lineage: Bacteria > Pseudomonadati > Pseudomonadota > Alphaproteobacteria > Hyphomicrobiales > Alloboseaceae > Allobosea > Allobosea sp. NBC_00550. The sequence goes on along the minus strand of NZ_CP102772.1, from coordinate 4,806,181 downwards.
TTCCGCGTTGCGGGAATTCCTGCACAGCGAGGCCTCCGGCGGCATCGTGCTGATGGCGGTTGCGGCGCTCGCCGTCGTCATCGCCAACTCGCCGGCGGCGCCGTTCTATTTCGCCGCGCTGAAGAGCTATGTGCTCGGCCTTTCGGTGCTGCACTGGATCAACGACGCGCTGATGGCGGTGTTCTTCCTGCTCGTCGGGCTCGAGATCAAGCGCGAGATGCTGGACGGGCAGCTCTCGAGCTGGGGGCGACGGGCGCTGCCCGGCTTCGCCGCGCTCGGCGGCATGGTCGCGCCGGCGCTGATCTATGTCGCCCTCAACCGCGGCGCGCCCGAGAGCCTGCGCGGCTGGGCGATCCCGACAGCCACCGACATCGCCTTCGCGCTCGGCGTGCTCTCGCTGCTGGGACCACGTGTTCCGGCCTCGCTCAAGGTCTTCCTGACCGCGCTCGCCATCCTCGACGATCTCGGCGCGGTGATCATCATCGCGGTGTTCTACACCAGCGGGCTGTCCGAACTGTATCTCGGCCTCGCGGCATTGACGCTCATTGCGCTTGCTGTCCTCAACCGCCTCGGCGTGACGCGGCTCGCGCCCTATCTGCTGCTCGGCATCGCGCTCTGGATCTTCACGCTGAAATCCGGCGTGCACGCCACGCTGGCCGGTGTCGCTCTGGCGCTGACCATCCCGCTCAAGGCCTCACCCGCCAGGCCCGACGACGCGGGCTCGCCGCTGCACCGGCTGGAGCACGGGCTCCACCCTTATGTCGCCTTCCTGATCATCCCGATCTTCGGCTTCGCCAATGCCGGCCTTCCCTTCAGCGGCCTCGGGCTCGCGACGCTGGCGGAGCCGCTGCCGCTCGGCATCCTGCTCGGCCTGTTCGTCGGCAAGCAGATCGGCATCTTCGGCTTCGGCTGGCTGGCGATCCGGGCCGGGCTCGCCGATCTGCCGGCCAGAGCCTCCTGGGCTCAGTTCTACGGCATCGCCCTGCTCTGCGGCATCGGCTTCACCATGAGCCTGTTCATCGGCCTGCTCGCCTTCCCGGATTCGGAGATGCTTCAGAACCAGACCAAGATGGGCGTGATCGCGGGCTCGCTCATCTCCGGCATCGGCGGCTGGCTGCTTCTGCGGTTCTCCGCCGGGGAAGATATGCACAGGAAGCAGGGCTGACGCGTTCACTTTTTCGGCAGAATGCCTCTTCCAATTTTACGCAGCGATGCAATATTTATTCGCTCCGGCGAACATTATGATTCGGAGCCGGACGAATGTGCAGCCAAGAAGGGGCTTCCAGCGTCGATGAAGAAGGCCAAGCGGAAACCGGGGGAGAAGCGGTCGCAGATCGCCGCCATGCCGATCCGCCGTGCCGCCGACGGCTCGACTGAAATCCTGCTGGTGACATCGCGGACGACCCGGCGCTGGATCGTCCCCAAGGGCTGGCCGATGAAGGGGCTGAAGGATCGCGACGCCGCGGCGCGCGAGGCCTATGAGGAGGCCGGCGTCCTCGGCCGCGTCAGCCGCGATCCGGCCGGGCGCTACACCTACTGGAAGCGCATGAGCGACCATTTCGCGCTCTGCGAGGTGAAACTCTACCTGCTCGAGGTCGAGCAGCAGCTCGACAACTTCGCCGAGCAGCACCAGCGCGACCTGCACTGGTTCAAGCTTGCCGACGCCGCCGACCTGGTCGACGAGCCGGAGCTCAGCACCGCCATCCGCAAGCTGGGAAACACGCCCGCCCTGGCGGCGTAAGGCGCTCCTTTCCAACCGCATATCGGCGTCACGCCCGGCTCGGCTCCCGCGTCATGCCCGGGCTTGATCCGGGCATCTCCTGACGAGGATGCGCCGGAGCCTCCTCCGGCCCGGGATTCCCGGGTCTCCCTGCGGTCGCCCGAGAATGACGCGCGTGTTTTCACCCGCCAGCGCTGCCGCACGAGCGTTTCGAAATTCGAGGGGCAGCGGAGCGCCGCGAGGCGCGGGGGTATCGGGCCGCTTCCATTGAGCCAGGATGCGGCGCGGAAGGATTGAGCCACCTTCCGCACGCCCCGTGGCGCTCCGCCTATCGGCGTTCTCATCTAGACTCCGGGCCGCGCTTCTACGGCTCTCCGGTTCCGGTCCCGCTCGCCTCGACGCCAGTTCGGCACGGAGCGCGCTGCGCTCCGCTTTGTCTCGTGCATCGGATGGTCCCGAAAAGTGGCTTGCACTTCTCAGTTCGATGCCGGCCTCGTCGCGTCTCGGGTTGCAGAACCTTTCCCTTCGAGCCTCCCAGCGAGCTCCTCGCGCAGGGATCGTAATGTCCCCAGAGCGGTGCCCCGAAGCCTCCCGAGTCTGGCGTGCAAGGCCAGCCGCAGGCGCCGACCCCATCCCGCCACACGACATGCCTCCGGATGGCTGCCCCTCGGGGATGAGGTGGGTCGAGAATAGGCTTGGGTTGAAAGGGCGGGGATAAGTTTTACACCCCGGTTTCACGACGTGGAACATCCCTCGCTCGTACAGGTTATCGCCTTGACGTAAGGTTAGTTATCGTAGAGCCAAAGGCCAGACGATGCCCGACCAGACGCGCCATGACGCATGGCAGGCCGGCGACAGCTATGATCGCTATATGGGGCGCTGGAGCCGCCAGCTCGCGCCGCGCTTTGTCGACTGGCTGAATCCCCTGCCGGGCTTCGATTGGCTCGACATCGGCTGCGGCACCGGCGCGCTGACCGAGGCGCTGCTGGGCGAGGCCGTGCCGGTCAGCATCGTCGCGATCGACCCTTCCGAAGGCTTTCTGGCGCAGGCGCAGGCGCGCGTGACCGACCGACGCGTCACCTTCGGGCTCGGCAGCGCCGAGGCGCTGCCGCTGGAGAACGCCAGCGCCGACGCCGCCGGCTCGGCGCTGATGCTCAACTTCGTGCCGGACCGGGGCAAGGCGCTGGCCGAGATGCGGCGCGTCCTGCGGCCGGGCGGGCTCGTCGCCTTCTATGTCTGGGATTATCCGGGCGGCGGCATCCAGTTCATGCGCGCCTTCTGGACCGCCGCGGCGGCGCTCGACCCCAATGCGCGCGAGCTCACCGAGGACAGGCGCTTTCCCTTCTGCACGCAGGAGGGACTGACCGAGCTTGCCGGCGCCGCGGGGCTGGTCGACATCGCCTGCGAGGCGATCACCGTGCCGACGCTGTTCCGCGATTTCGACGATCTCTGGCAGCCCTTCACGCTCGGCGCCGGCCCGGCCCCCGGCTATTGCGCCAGCCTGCCGCCCGAGGCGCGCGAGCAGCTGCGGCTCAAGCTGCGCGAGAGCCTGCCGATCGCCGCCGACGGCACGATCCCGCTCGAAGCGCGCGCCTGGGCGCTGCAGGCGATCTCGCCCTGAGGCGGGCGGGCCCATGTCTTCCGTTCGAGGCGTGCTATGAACCGGGACGGGAACCCTCCCCCGGATGAGGGGCAGAGGTGAGGGACCGCCCTTGCCGGGAACGGCATGCCGGTACAGCATCCTTCCAGTCACCACAGAACGCCGCCTCTCGCCCGAAAGCTCCGCGCCCGAGCGACGGAAGCCGAGGACATGCTGTGGTCCCTCATCCGCGATCGCCGCCTCGACGGTTTGAAGTTCCGGCGGCAAGTGCCGCTGCTCGGCTACACCGTCGACTTCCTCTGCATCGACCGCAAGCTGGTGGTCGAACCTGACGGCCAACAGCATGGCTGGGAGCGCGACGACGACACCGCGCGGACCGAGGAGATCGAGCAGCATGGTTTCACGGTCATTCGCTTCACGAATAGCGAAGTGTTGGACGATCGCGACGCGGTCATCGCCGCAATCCACAAAGCCTTGATCAGCTGAGTTCCAGAACCGCAATGCCTCTTCCCTTCTCCCGGATGGGAGAAGGTGGCGCGGAGCGCCGGATGAGGGTGTGCGCTTTCCGCAGAAGGCGCTGCGGCGCCGTTGCGCCTTCATGATCAACGGCGGTCCCTCACCCCTGCCCCTCTCCCATCCGGGTGATCGAAAAAACTTGCAGGCGCCATAAATTGTCTAATGTTATCAATTAGATACATTGTTATCTGCGATAATCCAAGTTGAGGGGTAGATTATAGGCAGCATCGAAACTCCCAAGCGAGGCAGCCTGCCGGAGCGCGGGGGCGAGCCTTGCCGCGCCTGCCAGTACCCCGGGCTCATCGAACCGGCGGTGTTGACGGGCCGGCCGTCGCAGCCGGCATAGTCATCGGCCTGCAGCATGCCGGCAAAGCCTCGCAGATACTACTCTGGATGATCGCCCGAGTGATCACGGGACGCGGAGCGCACTGGTATTCTCCGGGTGCGGCCACGAATGCCCCAAGCCCATCGGTGGGATGACCGTCCTCAAGCTTCAGGGCGATCGAGACTTTCAGCTTCTTGTTGGCTGCGAACCATCGATCCGCCTGCACCACCTCCAGCGGATAGGTCGAAGCCATCGGCACCTGTGCGAGCAAGGCGTCGGGGTAGAGCGCGATCGGCGCAACGAGCGCATCGGAGGGCCGCTGGAAAGAACCTCTTCGCCCTGCCCTGCCTGGGGCGCCACGGGCACCTGCGGTTTTGAAGGGGGCTCAGTCGCCTGCCCCTACCCCTGAGAGGCGAGCCCGCTGAGGATAACGCTGTCGAACACAATTTGCAGATGCATAGTCATACCTAGCAGCGGCCCTGCAACGCGATGAAGCGCGCATCCGTAAGAGCGGAAACAGTGCGACCTGCGAGAGGGAAGGAAACAGGATGGCTTCTCCCGTTCAGGAATCGCGCAGCATCGATCACTTTTTCTCCGCCCCGTCCGGTCGCACCGACCGTTGGCGTGACCTTCACGCGGTGGCCCGCGCCTGGTCGACACGCAGCAAGAACCGCAGCGCGGTCGAGGCGGGACTCGACGATCTGACACCAGAGATAAGCGCGCGATAACCCTCGCTCGCTGACACCGACGCACCAAAGCGCGCGCTCATGGTGCCAGCCCGGCCTCCTACCCCCTGCATATCCCCGCGCGCTGCGCCGAACACGCGCAGACTGTCCGACAAAAAGATGCCGGCGCTCAACTCTCGTGTCGGGACTGTCCAGTGCTGGGCTTGCGAATTTGAAACGCTTGCTGCTTGCTGGACCCATTGTCAGGGCACGGCGTACTTGCATCAGTTGCGATCTGCGAACTTCTTGATCGAATTCACGGCCGCTTTGGCAAAGGCTGGCGGGCCGGTTTGCAAGGGGGAAATTGCCGATGCTCGGGCGCCTGAAGGCGATGTTCGATTTTTTCAAGGCATCGGTACCGTTCCGACTGCAGCCCGCGATCATCACGACGATCTTCCTGGTCGTCATGCTGCTGCTGCCCGCCCCCGAAGGGCTGACGCCGAAGGCCTGGGCGCTTCTGGGCATCTTCCTGACCACCATCCTCGCGATCATCCTCAAGGTCATGCCGATCGGCGTCATGGCCATGATGGCAATGACCATCGTCGCCCTTTCGCAGGTCACCGCGACCTCCTCGAGGGGCGCCATAGCGGACGCGCTGGGTAGCCTGTCCAGTCCCCTCATCTGGCTGATCGTGGTCGCGATCCTCATCTCGCGCGGCCTGAAGAAGACCGGTCTGGGCAGCCGCATGGGCCTGATCTTCATCAGCCTGCTGGGCAAGCGGACCATCGGGATCGGCTACGGGTTGGCGATCTGCGAACTGGTGCTGGCGCCCTTCACGCCCAGCAACACGGCCCGCGGTGGTGGCATCGTGCATCCGATCATGCGATCGATCGCGACCGCGTTTGATTCCGATCCTGCCAAGGGCACCGAGCGGAAGATGGGCACCTACCTGTCGCTCGTAAACATGCATGCCAATACGATCACCTCGGGCATGTTCGTCACCGCCACGGCGCCGAACCCGCTGGTGGTCGACTATGTCGCGCGGGTCACGAACCAGACCTTCCATCTCACCTGGACGGCCTGGGCGCTCTACATGCTGGTGCCGGGCCTGGTCTGCCTGCTGCTCATGCCCATCGCCATCTCCATCCTCTCCCCACCCGAGGTGAAGGCGACGCCGGATGCGGTCGGATATGCGCAGACCGCACTGAAGCGCATGGGCCCGCTCTCGGGCAAGGAATGGGTGATGATCGGCACCTTCGCGATGCTGCTCGTGCTCTGGGCCAACGTGCCGGCGATGATCTTCGGCCCGGCCTTCACGCTTGACCCCACAGCCGTTGCCTTCCTGGGCCTGTTCACCCTCATCATCACCGGCACGATCGATTGGGACGACGTCCTTTCGGAAAAGAGCGCCTGGGATACGCTGATCTGGTTCGGCGCCCTGGTGATGATGGCCGAGCAGCTGAACGAGACCGGTGTCATCCCCTGGTTCTCCAACCTGCTGAAGAACGGCATCGTGGCCGCCGGCATGGGATGGGAGCTGGCCGCGACGCTGCTCGTGCTGCTCTTTGTCTTCTCGCACTACTTCTTCGCCAGCACGACGGCGCACATCAGCGCCATGATGCTCGCCTTCCTGACCGTGGGCGTCAGCGTGGTGCCGCCCGACTATGTGATACCGTTCTTGCTCATGATGGTGGCCGGCTCAAGCATCATGATGACACTGACGCACTACGCCACCGGCACCTCGCCCATCATCTTCGGAAGCGGTTATGTGCCGTTGGGCACCTGGTGGCGCGTCGGCTTCATCATGTGCGTTGGGGAGCTTATCATCTACGCGGTGCTCGGCACCACCTGGTGGAGGATATTGGGCCTCTGGTGAACCCGATGACGGATGGAGGAGAAACCCGCATGGCCGACGATGCCGCAGCCGCCGATGGCGTAGGCTTCACCTTCGACGGCCATGCCATCCGGGCGACCAGGGGCGTCTCCCTGCTCCAGGCCTGGATCGGGGCCGGCCTGCCGCTCACCGAGAATGTGGGCTGCATGGGCCAGGGGGTCTGTGGTGCCTGCCGGGTTCTGGTGCGCCGCACGGGCGAGCGGCTGGCCAGCACGGCGCTCGCCTGCGAGATGCTGGCCGAGGAGGGCATGCAGGTCGCCTTCATCGACCATTTCCCGGCTAGCCGCGCGCATGGCTACGACCTGCAACTCCTCGCCGACAGCTGGACAGCCATCGAGCAGATCGGCGCGGTCTTCCCCGAAGCCAAGCATTGCCGCCACTGCGGCGGCTGCGACCACGCCTGCCCCAAAGGGATCGAGGTGCAGCGCATGGTCGATCTGGCCGTTCTGGGCCAGACCGACGCGGCGGCGGGGCTGTTCGATCACTGTGTGCTCTGCAATCTCTGCGTTGCCGCCTGCCCCGAGCATATCGACCCTGCGCATCTGGGCCAGTTCGTGCGGCGGATGCGCGCCTCCCTCACACTGCGCCCGTCGGACCTGATCATGCGCTTGCACGAGATCGGGGAAGGCCGGCAGCCGATTGACTTCGACGCGCCCGGCGCCAATCCGCCCCCTACGGAGTCCGTTGCTTGAGCGCCGCCTGCATTCCGCATGCGCAAGCCGTGGAGGCTTGGCGAGCCGCCGCCCCGGCCCCGGCCAAGGCATTGGACCTGCCGGTGCAGGACCTGCTGGCCGGCTACCACCCTGACCGCCAGCCGGGCGCCATGGTGACGCTCCGGGTCGGCGTCAGCGCCGGCCAGGAATGCCCGGCCATCCTCGCTGACCTGCTGCAGGCGGATTCGCTGCTGGAGGATGTGGACCTCGCCGGCGCTCCGACCCTGGACGCTGATGTGTTGGTCATCGGCGGTGGTGGAGCGGGCTGCGTGGCGGCATTAACCGCCGCCCGTGCCGGGGCGCGCGTGCTGCTCGCCACCAAGCTGCGCATCGGAGACAGCAACACCGTCATGGCCGAAGGCGGCATCCAGGCCGCCGTGGGCGCCGAGGATAGCCTGCAACGCCATTTCGAGGACACGCTGCGCGCGGGCCATTTCACCGCCGACAAGGCATTGGTGGCGGCCCTGGTCGCAGACGGACCTTCCGCCATCCGCTGGCTGATCCAGGAGGGGATGAACTTCGACCTCACCGAGAACAGCCAACGCATGGGCGGTACGCTGCTGCGCAAGAAGCCGGGCGGCGCCACCGCGGCCAGACTGCTGTCCTATCGAGACTTCACCGGGCTGGAACTGATGCGGGCGCTGCGGGAAGCGACCCTGCTGCAGCCGGGGATCACCCTCCTCGACCGCCATCCGGCGCTGGAATTGCTAAGCGACGATCGCGGCCGCTGTGCCGGGGCGGTCCTGCACGACTTCGCTCACGGCCGCGCGGTGCTGGCGCGCGCCGGGGCGGTGGTGTTGGCCACTGGCGGCGCGGGGCGGCTGCATCTCGCGGGGTTTCCGACCTCGAATCACTACGGCGCCACGGCGGACGGGCTGGCGCTGGCCTATCGCCTCGGCACTGCGCTGCGCGACGTGGACAGCTTCCAGTACCACCCTACCGGCATCGCCTGGCCGCCGCACCTGGAAGGCGCGCTGGTCAGCGAGGCGGCCCGCTCGTCCGGCGCCTATCTGGTGAATGGGCGGGGTGAGCGTTTTGTCGATGAATTGCAGCCACGCGACATCGTGGCCTCAGCGGTCCTGCGCGAGATCGCCGAGGGCCGGGGCATCGGCCGCGATGGCAAGACCGGCGTCTTTCTTGACACGCCATCCCTGGAACAGGCGAAGCCCGGCATCCTGGAGAAAAGCCTCGTCACGCTGCTCCACCTCGCGCATCGCGGCGGCTTCGACCCGGCCGAAGAACCCTTCCTGATCCGTCCAACGCTGCACTACCAGAATGGCGGTGTGTTGATCGACCCGAAGGGCCGCACGGCCGTCCCCGGCCTTCTGTGTGCCGGCGAAGTGACCGGCGGACTGCACGGGCGCAACCGCATGATGGGCAACGCGCTGCTGGAACTGGTGGTGTTCGGCCGCCACGCCGGTGCCAGCGCGGCGGCCGACGCACGGGGGGAGCGGCCGCGTAACGTCGGTCTGGCGCACCTGGCCAATTGGCGCCGCGCCCTTGAGATGCAGGGCCTGCCACTTAGCCGCAAGTCGCCGATGATCTTTCCGCCCTATGGCAATTTCGACGCCTCCACCGATAGGTCGATCGCCACATGACCGCCGTGCTCACCGCCGAGGCCATCCAAGTCGGTCCGGATCTCGCCGGGTGGCTCGCGGCGGGCGGCGGCGAAGGGTTGGAGCGTGCCCTGTCGGACCCGGCCAGCATCATTCCCACCCTGGAAGCTGCCGGGCTGCGCGGTCTGGGCGGCGCAGGCTTTCCGACGCATCGCAAATGGGCCGCCGTGGCTGCCCAGCCGCTCTGCCCGGAGGGAGGCGGGAAATGGATCATCTGCAATGGCAATGAGGATGAGCCAGGCACTTTCAAGGACCGATTCCTGCTCTCCCGCACGCCCCACCAGGTGATCCAGGGCGCGCTCATCGGCGCGATCGCAGTCAAGGCGAACAGGATTGCCCTCTACGTCAATCCGCGCGAGACCGGCTTGGTGGAAATGCTGCACGCCGCGTCCGCGGCGTGGCGCCAGCATCCTCTCCTCGCGCGCGTCGGCGGGGCGATCGGGATGCCTGTGGAGATCCATGTCAGTCCCAGCTCCGGCCTTTATGTCGGCGGCGAGGAGACGGCAGCGGTGGCCAGCGTGGTGGGCGGCTTTCCCTTCCCGTCGCTCAAGCCGCCCTTCCCCGCCGAGAAGGGCGTGTACGGCGCGCCGACGCTGCTGAACAATGTCGAGACCTTCGCCCATGCGACGCACATCCTGGGCCGGGGCGCTGCTTGGTATCGGGGGCTCGGCCTCGGCGATGCGGTGGGCACCAAGCTCTATTCGCTGTCCGGTGACGTAATGCGCCCCGGCCTGCACGAACTGCCCATGGGCACCTCCCTACGCGACCTGGTGTTCGGCCATGGCGGCGGAATGCTCGCGGATAAGGGGTTCAAGGCCGTCTTCACCGGCGGTCCTTCCAACACGCTTCTGACGGCCAGTGATCTCGACGTGGCGCTGGATTTCGACAGCCTGCGGGCACGTGGCTCGCGGCTCGGCACGGGTGCGATGATCGTAGTTGGCGAAGGCACTAGTATCCTGCGCAAGACGGCAGAATACGTCGCTTTCTTCGCGGCCAATTCCTGCGGTCAATGCCCCTCCTGCAAGATCGGCACAAATCAGGTTTCGCGCATCCTCGAGCGTATCGAGGCCGGCGCCGGGCGGCCGAGTGATCTTGCGGCCCTGGAGAATCTTACGCGGCTGCTGCCTGGTTCCGGCCGTTGCGGCCTGGTGGATGGCGCGGCGACGGTGCTCGCCAGTTCACTGTCCACGTTTGGCGAGGAGTATAGGCAGGCGTTGAAGCTCTGATTGCGGCATTTCGGGACGCCAGCCGCGGGGCCTCGCGCCAATTTCACTCGGCTACTTACGTGTTAGGCCGTCTGGACGAATTTGATCAAGCATAGGCCTGCGGCGAAGCTGACGATGGACCGAAAATTCCGGGCTGTCTTTTCGCATCGGAGGCCAACGCGCTTGAAGCGTTTGAGGGTGCCGATGCCCTGCTCGATACGGGCGGGCCTTATGAGCGTGGTGGCGAAGAAGGCGGGCCTGTCCTTCTCTTTGACGCCCAGTCGTCTTCGTCCATCCGAGTAGACATCGCTTCCGACCTCCAGATCAGTCGAAACCCATGAATCACATCCGATTCTCCGCTGGAATCCTATTTGCGCGTGCCTCGGGCGCTCAGTAGATGCAGTTGTCGGCCAGAACTGGCGTTTCGAGATCGGACTCGTAAATTACGCACTGACCGGCTAAAACCGCGCCGACTAGGAACTGAATTCCGGCGGGAGTGTGTAATGGTCAAGCCGACGACATCTCAGAAATTAGACCCGTCCACGCTAGACAGCGCATTTTCTTACTCGACCGACGCGTGGCAGCGCGCGATTCTCTTCCTCGATACAATGCGCAAGCGAGCAGGACAGTATGAGGAGCACGCGAAACAACTCGCTCCAAACGTACTCGACTATGAAGCGGAATTAATTTGTGACGGGCGCACGCTGGCGCGCCCGGTCAACTACGTGCTGGCCGGCATCGTTCCACCGCCGGGGATAGTCATTGACCAACGCAAGCGACCCTTCGTGGTCGTCGATCCGCGCGCGGGCCATGGTCCCGGGATTGGCGGCTTCAAGGCCGACAGCGAAATCGGTGTTGCCCTGAAGGCGGGGCACCCCTGTTATTTTATCGGCTTCTTGCCCGATCCTGTGCACGGCCAGACCATCGAGGACATCGCGCGGGCCGAGGCAATCTTCCTTGAGAAGGTCATCGAGCGCCATCCGGATGCTGAGGGCAAACCCTGCGTAATCGGCAATTGCCAAGCCGGCTGGGCAGTCATGATCCTGGCATCGCTTCGCCCGGAGCTTTTTGGCCCAATTATCGTCGCCGGCACGCCGTTGTCCTACTGGGCTGGCGTCAGGGGGCAGTTTCCGATGCGGTACGCGGGGGGGCTGCTCGGCGGCAGTTGGTTGACCGCGCTTGCAGGCGATCTGGGTGCCGGCATCTTCGACGGGGCTTCGTTAGTTCAGAATTTCGAGAGCCAGAATCCCGCAAACACGCTTTGGTCGAAGCAATACAATCTCTACTCAAAGATCGACACGGAAGCAGATCGTTATCTCGGTTTCGAAAAATGGTGGGGTGGGCATGTAACACTCAATGCCGAAGAAATGCAGTTTATCGTCGACGAGCTCTTTGTGGGGAACAAGCTTGCAGCCGGTGCGATTCAGACTTCCGATGGAACGACGATCGATTTACGCAACATTGCCTCACCGATCGTGGTCTTCTGCTCCAAGGGCGACAACATCACCCCCCCGCAGCAGGCGCTCGACTGGATCCTCGACCTATACGATAGCGTCGACGACATCCGCGCCTATGGCCAGACAATCGTCTACGCGGTGCACGAGACTGTGGGTCATCTTGGTATCTTCGTCTCTTCGGGAGTGGCCCGCAAGGAGCACGATGAGTTCGCGTCCAATATCGACCTAATCGATGTGTTGCCGCCCGGCCTTTACGAGGCAGTTCTTGAGGCAAAGGGTGAAGCGGTCACAAATCCCGATCTCGTAACGGGGTCATGGGTCATGCGCTGCGAAGCGCGAACCCTGGATGACATTCGTGCCATGGGCGGAAATGATCTGGAGGATGAGCGACGGTTTGCCGCCGCTGCGCGCGTCTCCGAAATCAACCTCGCGCTCTACCGGACCGTGGCGCAGCCGATCGTCCAGGCACTCGTCACAACGCCGATGGCCGCGGCGTTGCGGAGCCTGCATCCGCTTCGCCTTTCCTACGAAATGTTTGGAGCCGGCAACCCTTGGCTCTCGTGGGTCGAGGGCGCCGCGGAAAACGTTCGAGAAAACAGGCAAGCAATTCCCGCCGACAATCCTTTCTTGGCGCTTCAGGAGAAGGCTTCCGAGCAGATCGTCGAAAGCTTAGAGAATTGGCGTAAAGAGATTGAGAAGATGTCGGAGCAGAGCTTCCATGCCATTTATGGAACGTCGGCGCTTCAGAGTGCGCTCGGTGTCGACGTAAAGTCGCATCGCCGGCCGCGCCAAGCGGCGGCGAACCTGCTGCACACCCGGCTCCTCGAAGCCCGGATTTCAGAATTGCGAGCGCTCATGACGGCAGGTGGGCTTCGCGAAGGGCTGGCCCGTTCACTAATCTATGTCGGGTTGGCACGCGGCAGCGTTGACGAGCGCGGCTTCGAGGCGATCCGTCGTATCCGACAGGCCCATCCTGCGACGCGGCAAACAAGCCTTCGGGAATTCAAGAAAGTGATACGCGAACAGTACTACATGCTCCTGATCGACGAGGATGCGGCACTCGCAGCCATCCCGGCTTTGCTGCCGAAGCAGCCAGACGAGCGGCGTGCGGCTTTCGCGGCTCTGCGCGAAGTGCTGGAGGCGGCAGGCTCGCTAACGGACGCCACTAGCGAGAGGCTCGCGCGCATTGCCCTGTTCTTTCAGACTCCAAGTGAGCCGGTAGCTCTTGGGCCGTCGAATCCAGGCAATCGTATCGCGTCCTGACTTCATCCGAAGGGATCCCGCATGTCCGATCGCGCCGCCCAGCAATTGACGCACTGGCCTCCCGATGGGGACCCGACCCGGTCAGCTCGATCCCGGTGTAGTGCTCTAACTGATCACCCACAAGGGCATGAGCGCGGAGGATGTTTCTGATCTTCTGTATCGCGATTCCGGGCTCAAGGGTCTTTCCGGCCTCTCCAATGACATGCGCGATCTGCTGGCGAGTGACGAGGCGGGCGCGGCCTTCGCAATCGACCATTTCGTCCATCGCTGTGCGCTGCAGACCGGGATGTTGGCGGCCGCTCTTGGTGGACTCGACGCCTTCGTCTTCACCGCAGGAGTCGGTGAAAACGCGCCGGCTATCCGCGGCCGCATCGCCGAACGTCTTGCCTGGCTGGGTGCCGATCTAGACCCGACGCCAATGAATCCGGCGCCGTTTGCATGTCCACCGCAGCAAGCAAAGTGGCGCTCCTCGTGATTCCAACTGACGAGGAACTCGTCATCGCCCGCCACACCTTCGCGTTGCTCCACACGTCCGCCGCATCCTGACCGGAGGTCCCGTCATGCCGCTGCCCACCGTCAAAGCCAAGCTCCTGGAAGGCCGCAGAGGGTTGATCGTCGGCATCGCCAACGACCGGTCGATCGCCTGGGGTTGCGCCCGCGCCTTTCGCGCCTTTGGCGCCGAACTCGCCGTCACCTATCTCAACGAGAAGGCGAAGCCCTATGTCGAGCCATTGGCGCAGGAGGTGGAGGCTGCGATTGTCATGCCGATGAACATGAGCTCGCCCGGAGAGCTCGAAGCCGTTTTCGAGCGCATCCGATCCGAGTGGGGAGAACTGGATTTCGTGGTTCACTCGATCGCATCCGCCCCCAAGGACACGCTTCGGGGCCGCGTGACGGACGCGCCGCGCGAGGGGTTCCTCGAAACCATGGAAATCTCGTGCTGGTCGTTCATCCGCATGGCGCATCTGGCCGAGCCGTTGATGAAGAAGGGCGGCACGCTTTTTACCATGACCTATTACGGCTCGCAGATGGTGGTAGAAAACTACAATATCATGGGTGTGGCCAAGGCAGCTCTTGAATGCTCGGTGCGCTATCTCGCCGCCGAACTGGGCCCCAAGGGTATCCGGGTCCACGCCGTTTCGCCCGGCCCCCTCGCCACCCGCGCAGCCTCTGGCATCGCCGAATTCGATGAATTATTGGCGAAGGCCAAATCCCGTGCCCCGGCCCGCGAGCTGATCAGCATCGACGATGTCGGCGTGGCGACGGCTTTCCTCGCTCACGATGCCGCCCGATTAATGACCGGAGACGTGATCTACATTGATGGCGGCTACCACATCATGGACTGAGCGGGCGCGGGCTGCGATCAACCAACCATGTATGTGCCCCTATCAGGCGCCGTTGCGGGTTTTGCAGCTGACTTCCCATCCGCATCTGTACAAGCGCCCTAGCCGGCTCGCCGCTTGGCAGCTGTGGAGGCTCCCTAAAGGACAATAGCATCGGCAGTCCGACGCATTAGCGTTCGATTGGAACCGCTGCGGATTTCAAACGGCAAGACGCGCATCTTGAATGTGAGGGCCGGGCATGAAGTCGATCCCTGTTGCTGACGCGGTTAATATGGTCCCTGACGGCGCGAGCCTGATGATCGGTGGCTTCATGGGTGTCGGCACGCCCGAACGTGTAATCGACGAGTTGGTGAGACAGGGAAAACGCGACCTGACTGTGATCGCCAACGACACTGCGATGCCCGGACGCGGGATCGGCAAGCTCATCGACGCAGAGCTCGTGCGAAAAGTGATCGCGAGCCACATCGGGCTCAACCCGGTCACGCAAAAACAGATGATCGAGGGACGGATCACGGTCGATCTGGTGCCGCAGGGGACGTTGATCGAGCGCATCCGATCGGGCGGCTATGGTCTTGGCGGTGTTCTGACGCCGACCGGCGTGGGAACCATCGTCGAGGAAGGCAAGCAGAAGATCGAGGTAGATGGCCGGAGCTATCTCCTCGAAACGGCGCTCCGCGCCGATTTCGCGATCATCGGCGCCTTCCTTTCGGATTATCTCGGCAATCTGACTTACGCGCTCACCGCCCGGAACTTCAACCCCGTGATGGTCATGGCCGCCGACACAACCATGGTGACGGTCGAGCATGTCGTGCCGGTCGGCTTCATTCCGCCGGATCACGTCGTCACGCCGGCGCCTCTCGTCGATTATGTGATCGCTACCGGGTGACAGCCGATGGATGCTCAAGAGATTATCGCTAAGCGGATTGCGCTGGAATTGCGAGCGGGAATGCTCGTTAATCTCGGGATCGGCATTCCGACGCTGGTTGCCAACTATGTTCCGGACGGGATCCAGGTGTTTTTCCAATCCGAGAACGGACTGATCGGCACCGGTCCTGTTCCGGAGGAGGGGCTGATCCAACCGCTTCTGTCAGACGCTGCCGGCCGGCCGGTGACGGCTCTTCCCGGCGCGTGCACTTTCGACAGCGCCACCTCATTCGGCCTGATCCGCGGCGGCCATGTCGACATGACCGTGCTCGGCGGCCTCCAGGTCGATCAGCAAGGCCTGCTGGCGAATTGGATGATCCCCGGAAAGATGGTGCCGGGCATGGGCGGCGCGATGGATCTCGTTGCCGGCGCCAAGCGTGTCGTGGTCGCCATGCAGCACACCGCCAAGGGTCAGCCCAAGATTCTGAAGACCTGTTCTCTGCCACTGACATCGTCGAGGCCCGTGGACCTCGTGGTCAGCGAGATGGCCGTCATCGCGTTTCCTGATGGGCAGGCAACGCTGCTCGAAACGGCGCCTGGCATAACTGTCGACCAGATCGTGGCTGCGACGGAGGCAAATCTTCGGATCCATCCCAATGTTTCCGAGATGAAAATCTAGCAAAATCAGAAAATCGATACCGACTTCACCTCAACAACTTTGAGTCAGAACAATCTTCGAAGGAAGATGGCCATGACGAAGCCAATATTGGCAACAGTTGCGAATTTGCGCGACGAGCCGGCGCCGAAGGAAGGCGTCCTGGCAAGAATTGCGATTTCCTTTACTGCGTGGGCAGAGCGCTGGTTTCCCGACGCGTTTGTCTTCGTGGCGATCGCGGTTGTCGTCGTCGCTCTTGCTGCAATGTTGAACGGCGCGTCCGTTCTCTCGGTCAGCCGGGCATTCGGCGATGGCTTCTGGAGCCTGATCACCTTTACGATGCAAATGGCCTTCGTCGCGATCGGGGGCTATGTCGTCGCGGTATCGTCTCCGGCCCAGAGACTCATCCATCGTCTCGCTGAGATTCCACGCACCGGGCCAGGAGCCGTTGGCTTGATTGCGGGCATCAGCATGCTGGCGTCGCTTTTGAACTGGGGGTTGAGCCTCATTTTCGGCGGGCTGCTGGTGCGCGCGCTCGCGGAGCGCCAGGAACTCAAGATGGACTATCGTGCTGCGGCCGCGGCGGCCTATCTCGGGCTCGGCGCCACCTGGGCGATGGGGCTTTCGTCCTCGGCCGCGCAATTGCAGGCGAATGCCGCCAGCCTGCCGAAGTCGCTTTTGCCGATAACGGGCGTCATCCCATTCTCCGAAACGATCTTCCTTTGGCAGTCGGTCGTCATCACCGCCGTTCTGGTGGCCATCTCGGTCGTGATTGCCGTCTCGTCCGCTCCGGGTCCCGGCACCGCCATCACGGCGCAGGCCATGGGGATCAAGGTCGAGCGCGGGGAGACGGGTGAACAGCGGCGGCCACAGCAGCCGGGGGAGTGGCTGGAACATTCCCCTCTGCTGACGGTCCTAATCGTCGCACTCGCAGCGGGGTGGTTGATCCATGAGTTTGCGACCAAAGACCCGATGATCGCGATCTCCAGCCTCAACACCTACAATTTCCTTTTCATTATGCTCGGCATGCTGCTGCACTGGCGGCCAAGGCGTTTTCTTGACGCGGTCGTGAAGTCCGTTCCGGCGACTTCAGGAGTGCTGATCCAGTTTCCGTTCTACGGCTCCATCGCGGCAATCCTGACGATGGCGAAGAACGAGGCCGGCCTGACCGTCTCCGACCAAATCGCTCATGCATTCGTCGCGATGTCGACCCAGCACCTCTATCCTTTGGTGATCGGCATCTACTCGGCGGTGCTCGGCTTCTTCATTCCTTCGGGAGGCGGCAAGTGGCTCCTCGAGGCGCCGTATGTGATGCAGGCTGCCAACGACCTCAAAGTACATCTGGGCTGGGCGGTACAAGTCTACAATGCGGCCGAGGCGCTTCCAAACCTGATCAACCCATTCTGGATGCTACCGCTGCTCGGCGTGTTGGGGTTGAAGGCGCGCGACGTCGTCGGCTTCACGTTCCTGCAGTTGCTCGTCCACCTACCCCTCGTGCTGTTCATGCTCTGGGCGCTGGCCTACACGCTCGAATACCATCCGCCCGTGATCCCATGATCTGGACGCGCAACCCGAGCAGGGTGAGGCAGCGATTGAAGGCAGAGAAGAATTCGGCACTTGGCTTGGGGGTGAACACTACTCGGAGGCCGACATGGAACTCTCAATCACCCGCAGATCGATTCTGCAGAATGCTACCGCAGCCGGTGCGTTGGCGGCGGCTGGCAATACTGCCATCCAGAACATCGCGAATGCGCAACCAAGCGATGGAGAGATCTATTGGCTCCTGGTGCGCCGCCAGTTTATCTTTCCTGAGTCGGCCGTGCCGATGAATTGCGCGAACCTGTGCCCGACCTTCCAGGCAGTCGCCGAGAAGGTCACGGCGCTTTCACGGATCGTCGACTATGATGTGTCGCTCAACAACCGGGCGCAGTTCAACGATACGCTGAAGGATTCGCGCGCCAGGATCTCGGCCCAGATCGGCGCGGCGCCCGACGAGGTCGCGTTGGTGCGCAACACCTCAGAGGCCAACAGCGTCATCACCAATGGCCTCGATTTCCGTGCAGGCGACGAAGTCGTCGTCTGGGAACAAAACTGGCCTGCCCCCATCAGGTGGCCCGGTTCTAATCTAATGCATGGTGGGCTTGTCGGCCACGGTTGAGATGGCCGGCGAAGCGGGTTGGGTTTTCGTAGGCGGCCAGACCACAGCGACCGGTGCTGGCGGCTTGTAGCCGAGCGAGGAGTGCGGGCGCCGGGTATTGTAGTGCTGACGCCAGCCCTCGATGACGATCCGAGCCTCGGCGAGGCTGTAGAACAGCTCGCCGCTCAGGAGTTCGTCGCGCAGCTTGGAGTTGAAGCTCTCGCAGTAGCCGTTCTCCCAAGGACTGCCAGGCTCGATAAAGGCTGTCTTCGCGCCGACCGCTGCGATCCAATCCCGCACTGCTTTGGCGACGAACTCGGGACCGTTGTCCGAACGAACATGCCCGGGCACGCCGCGCAGGATGAAAAGATCGGACAGGACATCGATGACGTCGGTGGCTTTGAGTTTCCGGTCGATCCGGATCGCAATGCATTCCCGGGTGAACTCGTCGATCACGTTCAGCATGCGGAATTTTCGACCGTTGTGGGTGCGATCCTCGACAAAGTCGTAGGACCAGACATGGTTGGGGTGTTCCGGCCGAAGCCGGATGCATGATCCGTCATTCAGCCAGAGACGGCCTTTCTTCGGTTGCCTGGCCGGCACCTTGAGCCCCTCCCGCCGCCAGATCCGCTCAACGCGTTTGACGTTCACCGCCCAACCGGCGGTCTCCAGCATGGCCGCGACCCGGCGGTAGCCGTAGCGGCCATACTGGGTGGCGAGCTCGACAATGTCGGCGGTCAGCGCCGCATCATCGACGCGACCCGTCGGCAGTTTCCTTTGCGTAGATCGATGCTGCCCCAGAACCCGGCACGCCAGCCGCTCCGACACGCCGAACTTTATCATGGCGTGGTCGATGCACCGGCGACGACGGGCGGGGCTCAGATGGGGTATTCGGGGCGCCTCGCGCGGTTGAAGCGGCGGCATAGTGGCGCTCCGATCCAACGCGGGAGTCCCACCATGAACCACCAGCACCATGTCGGCCTCGATGTCTCCGTGAAAGAGACCGCCATCTGCATCGTCGATCCGCACGGTAAGGTCGTGCACCGTACCACCGTCGAGAGCCATCCTGAGGTGATCTGCAAACACCTCATCGGTCTCGGCCACAGCTATGCTCGTATCGGCCTGGAGGCGGGGCCTCTCTCGCCATGGCTCTACGCCGGCCTGGTCGAAGCTGGGTTGCCGGCGATCTGCGTCGAAACCCGTCACATGCACGCCGCCCTTTCGGCGCGCATCAACAAGACCGACCGCAACGACGCGATGGGTATCGCTCAGATGATGCGTGTCGGCCTATTCAAGCCGGTCCACGTCAAGACGCCAGCCAGCCAGCAACGCCGCCTGCTCCTGACCTCGCGCAAATTGCTTCAGCGTAAGGCCTATGACATCGAGAGCGACCTACGAGGTCAGCTGCGCAATTTTGGCCTCAAGGTCGGTGTCGTGGGAGCTGCCGGCTTCGAGCAGCGCGTGCGAGACCTCGTGCTCGATCTGCCCTTCGTCGCGGCTGTGGTCCTACCGTTGCTGGAGGCTCGCTCCGCGTTGCGGACCCAACTCGCCAAGCTGCACAAGATGCTGCTGGACCAGGTCCGCATCGATCCGATCTGCCGACGGCTGATGACCGCACCCGGCGTTGGGCCGGTCGTGGCGCTGACCTACCGCACATGCGTCGACAACCCGGCCCGTTTCGGACGATCGCAATGCGTCGGGGCGCATTTCGGTCTGACGCCGCGGCTTTACCAGTCCGGTGAGACGATGCGGGGCGGGCGGGTCTCGAAGTGCGGGGACACGATGATGCGCGCTGCGCTCTATGAAGCCGCGCTCGTGCTGCTGACCAGCCCGCGCGGCCCGTGGTCCTCCCTGAAGGTCTGGGGGTTGGCCGTGGCCAAACGCCGAGGCATGCAGAAGGCGCTCGTGGCCGTCGCTCGCAAGCTGGCCATCGTGTTGCACCGCATGTGGCGCGACGAGACGGACTTCCGCTGGTCGGCCGCATCCGCCACGGCGGCCTGAGGCCCGCGCTTTAGCATCACGCAATACCGAGCTCCTCCGGCGTGGAGGGGGCCCTGCGGGGACGATGGGAGCGGGCGAGACCGAGGAAACTCGAGCGTCGGTTCTGCCGAGCGCGCGGCTTAGATGGCTCCGCCCACTCCCTCTGATCCCATCATGAGGCGGCACAGGCCGACCTCGGAGAGAAGCAAGAGCTCCGCAGGACCGTTCGCGCGCCGATCCAGGATGCGCACGCAAGGGAGTTGACCTATGAACCCCGAATAGAGAAGTAGTTTCCCGAGGCAGCTTCCTTGAGGATCAGCTTCTCCAACGTCAGATCCGAGACGGCTTTGCGCAGCCGCTCGTTCTCCTTCTCCAGATCCTTCAGACGCTTCACCTGGTCGGACTTCAGCCCGCCAAACTCCTTGCGCCAGCGATAATACGTGAACGCCGTCACGCTGATGGCCCGGATCGCCTCCGCGACCGGGCGCCCCTGGGACAACAGCACGTCGACCTGCCGCAGCTTCGCGACGATCTCTTCAGGCTTGTGCTTCTTCTGCGGCATCGCGGGCATCCTCCAAAGGCTCAAAAAGCCTACTTCAGGGAGGGCCACTTTTCAGGGGGCAGGCCAGTACCGTTTCGATATCCCGCTCCCGACGAATAGGATAGGCTGGCACTCGAATTCTAAAATCAAATCCCTAATCGCAGCATCAGCATTCAGCTGATACGACATCTCTTGCGTCACGACTCAGCCCCCAAGTCAAAAGAGAAACTGACCGCGCCTCCGTCGACACGTCAAGGTTGTATCGACCTACGATGCTCACTATTCACCTCCGCCGCCGTCTCTCCCCCGCCCCCTTAGGCCGCGACTCCGGCACCGGGCCCATCTCGTCCAGCGTCGGCTTGCGGGCGCGTGAAGCCAGTGGTTCCGGCGCCGCGCCGCGCTTCGGCCGGCCCTCGCCGCCGCCGAGATTATGCGGGCCCATGTCCTCGTCCGTGGGCTTGCGGGCGCGGGTCGGCGGCAGGTTGGCGCTCGCTCCGTAGCTGCGCTCGCCCTTGTAGCGGCCGGCGCTGGCCTCGACGTCGCTCTGGCGGGCGAGCGGGTCGTCCGAGATCGCCAGTTCCGTCGCCTGCAGGCGCTTGATCTCGTCGCGCAGGCGGGCGGCGGTCTCGAATTCGAGGTCGGCCGCGGCCTCGCGCATACGCTTCTCGAGATCGGCGATCGCGGCCTTGAGGTTGTGGCCCGAGGCCGGCGCCACCAGCCCCTTGTCGACCGTGACATGGTCGCGCTCATAGACCGAGCCGAGGATGTCGCCGATGGCGCGCTTGATCGTCTGCGGCGTGATGCCGTGCTCTTCGTTATAGGCGACCTGCTTCTCGCGGCGGCGGTTGGTCTCCGCCATCGCCCGCTCCATCGAGCCGGTGATGTGATCGGCATAGAGGATGACCTTGCCGTCGACGTTTCGGGCGGCGCGGCCGATGGTCTGGATCAGCGAGGTCTCGGAGCGCAGGAAGCCCTCCTTGTCGGCGTCGAGGATGGCGACGAAGCCGCATTCGGGGATGTCTAGGCCCTCACGCAGCAGGTTGATGCCGACCAGCACGTCGAAGGCGCCCAGCCGCAGGTCGCGCAGGATCTCGATGCGCTCGATCGTGTCGATGTCGGAGTGCATGTACCTGACGCGAATGCCGTTCTCGTGCAGGTATTCGGTGAGGTCCTCGGCCATGCGCTTGGTCAGCACGGTGACGAGGGTGCGGTAGCCCTTCTCGGTGACTTCCCTGATCTCGTCCAAGAGGTCCGCGACCTGGTGCTTGGCCGGGCGGATCTCGACCGGCGGGTCGATCAGCCCCGTGGGCCGGATGACCTGCTCGGTGAAGACGCCGCCGGTCTGGTTCATCTCCCAGCCGCCGGGCGTGGCCGAGACATGCACCGACTGGGGCCGCATCGCGTCCCATTCCTCGAAGCGCAGCGGCCGGTTGTCCATGCAGGAGGGCAGGCGGAAGCCGTATTCGGCCAGCGTCGCCTTGCGCCGAAAGTCGCCGCGATACATGCCGCCGATCTGCGGCACGGTGACGTGGCTCTCGTCGGTGAAGACGAGGGCGTTGTCGGGCAGGTATTCGAACAAGGTCGGCGGCGGCTCGCCCGGCTTGCGGCCGGTGAGATAGCGCGAATAGTTCTCGATGCCGTTGCAGGAGCCGGTGGCCTCGATCATCTCGATGTCGAAGGTGCAGCGCTGGTCGAGACGCTGCGCCTCCAGATAACGGCCCATGCGGTTGAGCTCGTCGAGGCGGCCCTTGAGCTCCGCCTTGATCGACTTGACCGCCTGGGTCAGCGTCGGGCGCGGCGTGGTGTAGTGCGAATTGCCGTAGACCTTGATGAATTCGAGCTCGCCGGTCTTCTGGCCGGTGAGCGGATCGAACTCGCTGATGCTCTCGACCTCGTCGCCGAACAGGCCGATGCGCCAGGCGCGATCCTCATAGTGCGCCGGGAACAGCTCGATGACGTCGCCGCGCACCCGGAAGGTGCCACGGGCGAAATCGCCGAGGGTGCGCTTGTACTGGAGGGCGACGAGATCGGCGATGAGCTGGCGCTGCTCGATGCGCTCGCCCAGCTTCACCGAGAAGGTCATCGCCGTATAGGTCTCGACCGAGCCGATACCGTAGATGCAGGAGACGGAGGCGACGATGATCACGTCGTCGCGTTCGAGCAAAGAGCGCGTCGCGGCGTGGCGCATGCGGTCGATCTGCTCGTTGATCGAGGATTCCTTCTCGATATAGGTGTCCGAGCGCGGAACGTAGGCCTCGGGCTGGTAGTAGTCGTAATAGGAGACGAAGTACTCGACCGCGTTGTCGGGGAAGAAGCTCTTGAACTCGCCATAGAGCTGCGCCGCCAGCGTCTTGTTCGGCGCCAGGACCAGCGCCGGGCGCTGCGTCTTCTCGATGACCTGCGCCATGGTGAAGGTCTTGCCCGAGCCGGTGACGCCGAGCAGCACCTGGTCGCGCTCCTGCCGGCGGATGCCGTCGACGAGATCGGCGATCGCGGTGGGCTGGTCGCCGGCCGGCTCGAACTCCGAATTCATGCGGAAACGGATGCCGCCTTCCGATTTCTCGGGGCGCGGCGGGCGATGCGGCGTCCAGGCCTTGCCGGGATCGATGAAGGGGCTGCCGGTCTCCAGCAGCGCCTGCAGCGAGGTCGCGGTCGCGGCCGCCGCACCCTCGGCGCCGGCAAAGGCGGAATCGGCCTTCTTCGAGAGCTTCTTCTTCGGCCTGTCATCGCCATCGCCCGGGCGCGCTTCGGCCTCGTAGCCGGCCTGCGGCGTGTCCTTGAAGCCGGAAGCGCCGCCCGGCACCGCCGTGCCGCGGTTGATCGCGGGGTTCAGCAGATCGGCGAGATAGCCCTCGAGCGGCTTCAGCTCCGGCTTCGACGCCTTGGAGTTCGGCGTGCGGGCGCTGGCCGGCTTCTTCACGGCTTTCGGCTTGGTCGCGGTGGTGTCGGAGCTTTTCGGCATGGCCGCAATATGGGGCGGAACGGCCGGGGATGCGAGGGGGCACGACGCTTCGCGGGCGCGATTGGTGACAGCAGTTGACAGGAGAGGCTTATGCAATCTTAGATTGCATATATGACGATAATACAACCTGGGGAGACGGGCCATGTCGGGGGGCGGGTCCGAGGCGGATGCGGCGGAGGTCGAGGCCTTCATCGCCCGCTGGCGCGTATCGGAAGGGGCGGAGCGCGCGGCCTATGCGCAGTTCCTCAGCGAACTCTGCCGGCTGATCGGCGTCGAGGCGCCGCAGCCGCCGACCAGCGATTCCGACGCTGTGACCTATCGCTTCGAGTATCCGGTGCGCTTCCCGGATGGGCAGGGCGGCTCCACCACGGGACGGATCGACCTCTACCGGAAAGGCGCCTTCGTCCTCGAAGCCAAGCAGAGCAGGATGAAGGGGCAGGCGAAGGAGGTCCTGCCGGCGCAGGGCGCCCTGCCCTTCGCGGAGCCCGCCGGCCCGCGCGGCCGACGCGGCGCCGACCGGGCCTGGGACGTGCTGATGCTGAATGCCCGGCGGCAGGCGGAGGACTATGCCAAGGCACTGCCGGCCCCGCATGGCTGGCCGCCCTTCCTGATCGTCTGCGATGTCGGGCACTGCTTCGAATTCTACGCCGACTTCACCGGCCAGGGTAAGAACTACGTCCAGTTCCCGGATCGGCAGAGCTACCGGGTCTATCTCGACGATCTACGGGATGAGGCCGTGCGCAAGCGCCTCGCCGCGATCTGGACCGAGCCGCTCGCGCTCGACCCGGCCCGCCATGCCGCCCGCGTCACGCGGGCGATCGCCGAAAGGCTGGCCGCGGTCTCGAAGGCGCTGGAGCGCGCGCATGATCCCGAGGAGGTCGCGCTCTTCCTGATGCGCTGCCTGTTCACGATGTTCGCCGAGGATGTCGGGCTGATCCGCAAGGACGCCTTCAAGGCGCTGTTGCGCGAGTGCCGCGACGACCCCGCCTCCTTCCTGCCGCTGGTCGCTGAGCTCTGGCAGGCGATGGACAAGGGCGAATACTCGACCTCCGTGCGCGAGAGGATGAAGCGCTTCAACGGCAAGCTCTACGAGGATGCGAGGGTGTTCGCGCTCGGGCGCGAGGAGATCGGCGAGTTGCTCGCCGCGGCCGAGCATGACTGGAAGGAGGTCGAGCCCGCGATCTTCGGCGCGCTGCTGGAACAGGCGCTGGACCCGGAGGAGCGCGCGCGACTCGGCGCCCATTACACGCCGCGCGCCTATGTCGAGCGGCTGGTCGTGGAAACCGTGATCGGCCCGCTGCGGGAGGATTGGCGGGCCGTCCTCGGCGCGGCGCAGCAGGCACGCGACGGCGGCGACGCGCGCAAGGCGCTGGCTCTGGTCGAGGAATTTCACGAGGCGCTTTGCACCACGCGGGTGCTCGATCCGGCCTGCGGGACGGGAAATTTCCTGCACGTCGCGCAAGAGCTGATGAAGAAGCTGGAGGGCGAGGTGCTGGATGCGGCGGGCGAGCTCGGCCGCAACGAGGAGTTGTCAGGCTTCGCCGCCCACCATGTCGGGCCGCATCAATTCCTCGGCATGGAAACCAACCGTCGCGCCGTCGCCATCGCCGATCTCGTGCTCTGGATCGGCCATCTGCAATGGCATTTCCGGACCCGTGGCTTCGCGCCGCGCGAGCCGATCCTGGAGAAGCTCGACCATATCCATAAGCGCGACGCGGTGCTGTGCTGGGATGGCTGGCCGGTCCCGCAATGGCGCGACGGCGGCGAGGTCTTGCCGAATCCGCGCCGGCCGGAATGGCCGGAGGCCGAGTTTATCGTCGGCAATCCGCCCTTCATCGGCGGCAAGGACCTACGGTCTCGACTAGGCGATGTCTATGCCGAGTCGCTTTGGGCGGCGCATCCGCAGATGAACGAGAGCGCCGATCTGGTGATGTATTGGTGGGACCGGGCGGCCGAAATCCTGACCCGGCCAGGCACGAAACTGAGGCGCTTTGGCTTCGTCACCACGAATTCGATCACTCAACTTTTCCAGCGCCGGACCGTGGAGAGGCACCTCAACGGCAAGCGGCCGCTCTCACTCGTCATGGCGATCGCGGACCATCCCTGGATCAAGGTGGGCAAGGACACCGCAGCGGTGCGCATCGCGATGACGGTGGCGCAAGCCGGACGGTGCCAGGGCAAGCTGTTCGAGGTCGTGTCGGAGTCCGGACTCGACACCGATCAGCCACAGATCGAACTGAGCGAACGGGAAGGACGGATCAATTCCGATTTGACCATCGGAGTGGACGCCGGCACAGCCGCAGGTCTCCGGGCTAATGCCGCTCTCAGTTCCCGCGGGGTGATGCTGTTCGGGGCCGGTTTTATCGTCAGCGCACAACAGGCGCGCACTTTAGGACTTGGGCGGCGGACGGGATTGGAACATCACATTCGCGCCTATCGAAACGGCCGCGACCTGACCGCTCGCCCTAGAGATGTGATGGTCGTCGACCTTTATGGTCTCAAACCGGACGAGGTCAGGGAGCGCTATCCCGAGGTCTATCAGCACCTGCTCCGAACTGTGAAAGTAGAGCGCGATCGCAACAGAGATGCCGACATCAAAGCGCGCTGGTGGCTATTCGGCCGGACGCGCGATGAAATTCGTCCCGCCCTCGCTCACCTCCAACGCTACATCGCCACGGTGGAGACGGCGAAGCACCGCGTTTTCCAGTTCCTCGACGCGTCGATTCTGCCTGACAACAAACTCATAGCCATTGGCCTTTCAGATGCTTACGCGCTCGGGGTATTATCGTCCTCGATCCACGAAAATTGGTATCTCGCGAGCGCGGGCAAGCTCGGCGTCTACGCCCGCGATGCTGTCTACGTGAAATCCCGCTGCTTCGATCCCTTCCCGTTCCCCGATGCAAGCGATCTTCAGAAGGAAGCCATTCGCCAGCCCGCGGAGGCGCTGGATGGCTTGCGCAAGCAGGTTCTGGCCGATCATCCCGACCTGACGTTGACCAAGCTCTACAATGTGCGCGAGGCGATCCGGGCGGGGCGTACGCTGACCGCCGCCGAAGACGATATTCGCGACCGTAGGCTGGTTCTGATCCTGAACGAATATCACGACGCCATCGATGCGGCGGTGGCAGCTGCCTATGGCTGGCCGGCCGATCTGGCCGAGGAGGAGATTCTGGCGCGGCTTGTCGCCCTGAACCGCCTCAGGACGCAGGAGGAGACGCGGGGCACCGTGCGCTGGCTCAGGCCGGACTACCAGCGCCCGCGCTTCGGCGGCGCCGGCAAAGGAGGCGAGCAGATCGAGGCGGATGGGCTGGTCGCGGCGCTTCCGGCCAATGCCGGGCGTCCGGTCTTCCCGACCGACCCGGTGGAGCGGGTGGCGAGCGTGCTGTCCGCGCTGGGCTCCGCCCCGGCCGCGCTCGATGCGGCGGCGATCGCCGGTCGCTTCCGGCAGGGCCGCAAGGTGGAGCGCGCGGTGCGCGATATCCTGGTGTCGCTGACGCGAGTCGGTGAAATCTCCACGACGGATGGCGGCGTGAGCTTCGTGCGCAGGCTGATGGCGACCGGCTGAGGCTTGGGAGCTTGCTGGGTTTTGACGGACCACACGGTCATCCGGGCTTCGCGTCAGCGAAGAGCCCGGAACCTATAAACAAGGAGCGGGCGAGAAGATTCGTCCGATCGGCGCCCTTTTAATGGGCTGTCATGTTCATGAGTTCCGGGCTCGGGCCTGCGGTCCGCCCCGGAATGACGGCGTGGTTCCGCATAGACCAACGTGATCCAGCGGCATCAGGCGCGCTTCTGCTCCTGGTCGCCGGCCCGCTCCAGTTCTGCCTTCTTGCGCTCGCACCAGTCGCGGCCCTCGTCGCCGCCCCAGAGCAACCAGGCGATCCAGCCGGCCGAAGGGTTGTCCCTGTCGCCGAAGCCCTTGGCCTGACAATCGACCGCGTGACGCGCGAAATAGCTCGCCATGCGCCGGACGGTGTCCTCGCTCAATGTCCGTCGATGGCTGAGGTCGCGGGCCCGCGCGACGCCGATCTGCGTGCCGCCGCGATTGAATTGCTGGCGCAGCCTGAGGCCTTTCGCGGCCGCCTTGGCGACGGCCTCGGGCGGGGTGAGATCGACATGCTTCATTGCAGCCGCTCCAGCTCGGTATGGGATTTGAGCGCGTAGCCGCCATGGGCCTGCGTCACGAGATAGGCGGGTTTCGCCTCGGTCGCATTGCGGCGGACACGCGTGCCCTTGATCGTGCGGCTCACCGGCCGGGTGAAGACCTGCTCGACCCGGCCGCGCGCGCGATGAGCGCCCCAGCGCCATGTGACATCGGTTCCCGGCTTCAAGGCCTCGGTCATGCCCGGACTCTCCTGCTGCGATGCTGAAGCAACGCAGCGGGCGGGCCGAGGTTCAGCCGCGATCGCCGGGCCCGCGCAACCAGCTTTCGATTCCCGCGGCCGCGGCGACGCCCGTGGCGAAGCAGCCCTGCAGCAGATAGCCGCCGGTCGGCGCCTCCCAGTCGAGCATCTCGCCGGCGACGAAGATTCCGGGCAGGCGCTTCAGCATGAAACCGGCATCGACCGCATCGCGCGCGACACCGCCGGCCGTCGAGATGGCGCGGGCGATCGGCATGGCTGCGCCGAGACGCAGCGGCAACGCCTTGATCAGCACAGCCAGGCGCTCCGGCTCATCATGAAGCGCGGTTCCAGCGACCTCACGCAACAGGCCGACCGCAACCGGCGAGAGGCCCGCGGCCTTGCGCAGATGGTTGCTCAGCGTCTCGCCCTTGCGGCGCTTCGCGAGGCGGGTGGCGAGGGCTTCCGCCGTGAGGTCGGGGCGCAGATCGACCTCGATCTCCGCCGCGCCGTCGCGCAGGACCGCCTCGCGGATCGGGCCCGAGAGCGCGTAGATTACGCCGCCCTCGATGCCCTCGGCATCGATCATGGCCTCGCCGGCCGCCTGCTCACCCGCGAAACGGACGACGACGCGCTTCAGCGGCTGGCCGGCGAAGCGCTCCTTCATCAGTTGCGACCAGGCGACCGCGAAACCGCCATTGGCGGGCTTCAGCGGGGAAACGGCGACATCGCGCTCCGCCAATAGCGGCACCCAGCCGCCATCGGAGCCGAGCCGCGGCCAGCTCGCGCCACCGAGCGCGAGCAGCGTCGCGTCGGGGCGGATGGCTTCGGTTTCACCACTCGCCAGGCGGAAGGTCAGCGCGCCCGCTGCATCCCAGCCCGTCCAGCTCCTGCCCGCCGCGAGACGCACGCCCAACCCATCGAGCCGGCCGAGCCAGGCGCGCAGCAGCGGAGAGGTTTTCATGGCGCGCGGGAAGACCCGGCCGCTGGAGCCGACGAAGGTGTCGGCGCCGAGTTCGTCGGCCCAGTCGCGCAGGGCCTGCGGCGGGAAGGCGTGCAGGGCCGGTTCGAGCCAGCCGCTGGCTTCGCGATAGCGCCGGAGAAAGGCGTCGAGCGGCTCGGAATGGGTCAGGTTCAGGCCGCCGCGCCCGGCCAGCAGGAACTTGCGGGCAGGCGAGGTCATGCGCTCGTGGATCGTGACGCGGTGCCCGGCCGCGGCCAGCCGCTCGGCGGCGATCAGGCCGGCCGGGCCGGCGCCGATGATGGCGATATCGGGCATGCGTCAAACCTTCATCAATCATCCCGGGTGACGAGAGGGAGACCCGGGATCCACGCCTGAACCTTCGGAAGAAGCGATCTGGCATGGATCCCGGATCGGTGCGGCTGAAGCCGCTTGTCCGGGATGACGGCGTTGTTTCTGTAAGGCATGGCTTTAGACTGGCGCACCCGCCGCGCAAAGCCCCGAACGCCCATGCCCGCCATCGCCGCCTATATCGGCGCCGCGCTCTGCGAGCCGGATCGCGGGGACCTGACCGGCGGGATCGTCTGCCTCACCGGAGCCGCGATCATCCTCGCGGCGCCGAGGTGACCCGGCGCCGGCTTACCCGGCTCTCAAAGCTCCACCGTCATTCCGGGGCATTGCGCAGCAATGAGCCCGGAACCCATGAACACCATAGGTGCCGGAGCGGAACGACGGCTGCCGCGCCTTGCTTCTTTTCCGAGACGTCGTGTTCATGGGTTCCGGGCTCGGCCCTGTGGGCCGCCCCGGAATGACGACACCGTTGTGGAGCGCGCGCTCTACCCCCCCGAATGGGGCGACGGAATGAGCACGGTCGGCGTCTCGCGATTGCGGGCCGCTTCCTTGGTCTCACGCAGGCGGCTCTCGCGCAGCTCGTGGGCGCTCTCGAGGATCGGATAGGCGATCGAGACGACGTGGCCGTGGATGCGCTTGAGGTCGCGGATGATGTCGAGATGGATCGCGCTGGTCTCGATCGATTCCGGCCGGCCGGAGCGCAGGCGCTGGAAATGGCTGTCGGCGGCGTGGCGCTCGGCCTCGCGCATCGCCGCCTTGTCGGCGAAGAGCTGGCGGGCGAGCACGAGGTCGCGGGTGGCGAAGACGTTGAGGGCGAGCGCCAGCGCCGAGGCGACGCGCTGATGGAACTGGCGGATCTCGCCGAGCCCCTCCGGCGAGAAGGTGTAGCGCTTGCGGATCTTCTTCTCGGCGAGCTCGCGCAGATTCTTGTCGATGATGTCGCCGATATGCTCGAGATTGGTGATCAGCGTGATGATCTCGAACAGGCGGCGGCTCTCCTCCTCGGTCAGCTCGTTGCGAGAGACCTTGACCAGATAGAGCTTGATCGATTCGTGGATGGTATCGACGCCGTCATCGGCCTGGGCGATGGCACGGGAGAGCTTGAGCTCGTCCTTCTCCAGCAGGGTCATGGTGTCGCGCAGCATGACCTCGACGCGGTCGCCGAGACGTAGCGCCTCGCGCATGGCGCCGGCCAGAGCCTCTGTCGGGCTGTCGAGCGCGTTGGGGTCGAGATAGCGCGGCGCCACGGCCTCGGCCTTATCGTTCTTGCCGGGCATGAAGCGCTCGACCAGCGATGAGATCGGCTTGACGAAAGGCAGGAAGACGAGCGCACCCACAAAGTTCAGCGCGACGTGGAACTCGATCGCGAGGCGCGCATCGGCAGAGGGCAGGCTGAGCAGCCAGGCCGAGAGCGGGCCGACGAAGGGCAGCACGGCGATCGCCAGCACGAGCCGGGTCAGCAGGTTGCCGACGGCGGCGCGGCGCTGGGCGGCGGGCGCGCCAAGCTGGTCGAGCACCGGGATCAGCGCATTGCCGAGATTGGCGCCGATGACCAGCGTCAGAGCCGTCGCCGGCGGGAACAGGCCTGAGGAAGCGAAGGTCGCGACCAGCAGGATGATCGCGATGCTGGAATGCACCATCCAGGTCGCGGCGATGGCGACGAGCACGGCGAGCAGCGGCTCACTGCCGAGGGCGCCGAGCACGACGCGGAAGGTCGGCGACTGGGCGAGCGGGGCGGCGGCCGTATTCAGTTCGATCAGCGAGAGCAGGATCAGGCCGATGCCGACGAGGACGCGGCCGATATTGCGCGGGCGCTCCATCGCCTCGCTCGACAGATACATCGCGACGCCGATGGCGATGCACAGGCCCCAGAGCCAGCCGAGATCCATCGAGATGACGAAGGCGGCGAGCGCCGTGCCGAGATTGGCACCGAGCAGGACCGCGAGCGCCATGGCCGAGCCGATCAAGGCCTGACCGGCGAAGGAGGAGACCAGCAGAGTCGTCGCCGTGGAACTCTGCAGCACCATGGTGACGACGATGCCGCTGCCGAAAGCGGCGAAACGATTGCGGGTGAAACTCTGCAGCGCATGCCTGAGCTGGGAGCCGAAGGCGCGCATCGCGCCCGTTCGGACCAGCCTGACCGCCCAGATCAGCAGCGCGACGCCGCCGGCGAGGTGGAGCAGGATGTTGGTAGCGCTTTCGCCCGTGGCCATTTCAGTGCGGTCTTTCCCCGTTTCAGGTGATCATGTGTCGGCAGAATCTATCATTTTTTGATTAGCCAACTCAACAGAAATAACGCCTGAAAGTGCCGAGAATGCGGCAGAACGCCCATACGGCTGGCATCCGAACGTTGATTTTTATCGATCTTCGCCCGGCTCAGTTGGGCGGAATCAGCGTCACGCCCGATTTCGCAAAGGAAACCGCGACCGGCGCGCCCTGCTCCAGCAGATCGCGGGCGCCGTATTGCACCACGAAGAGCTCGCCGACCTCGGTTTCGACCATGATGTCGAGATGGTTGCCGAGATAGGCGCATTTGCGGATCGTGCCGGGCAGCGAGCCAGCCAGGCCGGCCTCGCCGAGCAGCAGGGATTCAGGCCGGATCGCGACCTTGGCCGGACCGGGGCCTAGCCCGCGCGCCGGCAGCGAGACGGTGGTCGAGCCGATGCCGACATCGGCGCGGCCATCGGCCACGGCCTTCACGGTGACATCCACCAAATTGGCATCGCCGATGAAGTCGGCGACGAAGGCGTTGGAGGGCTGCTCGTAGAGGTCCCGCGGCGCGCCCTCCTGCGCGATCCGCGAATTCGACATCACGATGATGCGGTCGGAGACGGCCAGCGCCTCCTCCTGGTCATGGGTGACGTAGGCCACGGTCAGGTTGAGATCCTGCTGCAATTCGCGGATTTCCTCCCGCACCCTCCGGCGCAGCTTGGCGTCGAGGTTGGAGAGCGGCTCGTCGAAGAGCAGCACCTGCGGCTCCAGCACGAGGGCGCGCGCCACGGCGACGCGCTGCTGCTGGCCGCCGGAGAGCTCGGAGGGGTAGCGGCTCTCGAAGCCCTTGAGGCCGACCAGCGCCAGCTTATCCAGCGCCATCTGCTTCGCCTGCTCCTTGCCGAGCCCTTTCACTGTGGGACCGTAGGCCGCGTTCTCCAGCACGCTCATATGCGGGAAGAGCGCATAGGACTGGAAGACCATGGAGACGTCGCGGTCGGCAGCGGACAGCTTGGTCACGTCATTGCCGCCGATCAGAATCTGGCCCTCGCTGGCGATCTCGAGGCCGGCGATCATGCGCAAAGTCGTGGTCTTGCCGCATCCTGAGGGCCCGAGCAGCGTGACGAGCTTGCCGGCTTCGATGGTGAAATTGACGTTGTCGACCGCCGTCACCGCGCCGTAGCGCATGGAGACGTTACGGAACTCGACAGAAGCGGGACCGGCCTTCGTCAACTTGTTGCTCCCTGGGTGATTGGGTCGGAGACCGAGCTGGATAGTGCCACGACCTTGCGGCGGCCGAGCTTGCGCTCGCCGACGCCGAACTGGATGAGGCCGATGCCGAGCGCCATGAAGACGATCAGCACCGAGGAATAGGCGATGGCGAGGCCGAACTCGCCGGCCTCCACGCGGCCGACAATATAGGCGGTGGAAAGGTTGTACTCGGCCGAGACCAGGAAGATCACCGCGCTGACCGCCGTCATCGAGCGCACGAAGCTGTAGACCAGCGCCGAGACCAGCGCGGGCTTCAAGAGCGGCAGCACGACGCGCCAGAGCGTGGTGAAGCTGCGGGCGCGCAGCGTCGTCGA
Source organism: Bosea sp. NBC_00550 (assembly GCF_026020075.1). Taxonomy (NCBI): domain Bacteria; kingdom Pseudomonadati; phylum Pseudomonadota; class Alphaproteobacteria; order Hyphomicrobiales; family Alloboseaceae; genus Allobosea; species Allobosea sp. NBC_00550. The sequence continues at coordinate 4,773,276 of NZ_CP102772.1, read as the reverse complement.
GGCCTCGTCCAGGCTCTTGTCGATCTGCGACAGGCCGGCGATGCCGGAGCGCACGCCGACCGGCATGTTGCGGAAGACGAAGGCGATGATGAGGATCAGCCCCGTGCCGGTGATCTCGACCGGCGGCACGTTGAAGGCGAGGATATAGGCGACGCCGAGCACCGTGCCGGGAATGGCGAAGGAGAGCATCGTCGCGAATTCCAGCCCGCCGCGGCCGCGGAAGCGCTGGCGCGTCAGCAGATAGGCGGTCAGCAGGCCGATGATCGCCGTCAGCGGCGCCGAGATCGCCGCGACCTTGATGGTGGTGAAGAAGGACGGCCAGGCCGAGCCCTGGAAATAGATGCCGTTGCTGAAGTCGATGGCGAAGCCGGTCGTGTAATGCTGCAGGGTCGGCGTGAAATCCCGGCCCATGTTGCGGACGAAGCCGCCGACCAGGATGACGACGTAGATCACCAGCGTCAGCGCGACCCAGGGCACGATCACGGCCGCCGACAGCCAGGTGATGCGGCGCGGCAGCGGCGTCGGCAGGCCGGCATCGCCCTTGCCGGTCACGGTCGTATAGGATTTGCCGCCGAGCCAGCGCTGCTGCACCCAGAAGGCGCCGAGCGTGAAGGCGAGCAGCACGATGGCGAGCACCGCCGCCTGCCCCTGATTGTAGGAAGCGCCGACCACCGCGAAGAAGATCTTGGTGGAGAGCACCTCGAAATTGCCGCCGAGCACCAGCGGATTGCCGAAATCGGCCATGCTCTCGACGAAACCGAGCAGGAAGGCGTTGG